>JACQHU010000068.1 GCA_016198805.1 Armatimonadota bacterium | reverse complement strand
TCCCAGTCCCACCGATGGATGGACCGGATCTGCGTCCGCGTGTGAACGGGGATCTCCGTGGCCAGCTGGCCGGTAATCTTCACCTTCCGGTTGGCCGGCGTCCACCAGAACGCGGAGGCCCACTTCTCCTGCACCGGCACCGACAGGAAGTAGTTGACGAACCTGAACGCCAGTTCTTTGTTCTGGGCGAACTGGGGAACGTTGGTGTCCTGCTCGAACATGAACACGCCTTCGATGGGCGGGACCCAGGCGATCGGGACGCCCTGCTTCTTGAGGCGCGAGACCGCGGGCGCGTCGAGGATCCCCAGGTGCACCTCGCCCGCCGTCAGCAATTTCTCCATGTCGCCGGAGAAGTCGGTGAACCGGACCGGCAGCAGTTCCTTGACCTTCTGGAAGGCGAGATCCATGTTCTTGTCGTCCTTGGCATAGATGCGCCCGATGAGCATCAGGAACATCGGGGTGGCCGAATTGGCGATGCTGTAGATGCCCAGCTTGCCCTTGTACTCCGGCCGCCACAGATCGACCCACCGCTTCGGCGGGTTGGAGACCAGGTCGGTCCTGTAGCCAATTCCCAGCGGGCCGACCAGCGTGATGACGCCGCTGTCGTCCTTGTTGCGCAACTCAGGCCAGACGTCCGCGAGGTTGGGCACTTTGTCCGGCGTCAGCTTCGCGAAGAAGCCTTCCTTTCGGAGCGCCGAGACCCAGGTGGTATTGGCGATCATCACGTCGTAGGGCGGGTTGTTCTTCCCCGCGACGCGCATCTTGGCGACCCAGTCCCGCGAGAGGCCCACCGCCAGTTCGACCTTGGCGCCGGCCTCACGCTCAAACCCCGGGAGAATCTCCTTGGTCAGGAAGTCCTGCCAGGGGGGGCCGTAGCTGGTGATCACCAGGCTCCCGCCGGGGCCCGCCTTGCCGACCCCCGCACTCGCTCCAACCAGGGAGAGCAGGGCGATGAAGAGCACACCTGCCCGCCATGCCGTGAGTCGATTCATCCCATCCACCTCCCACCCTCAGGAATGGGTTGCCCCGGAATGCGGACTCCCCCTTCGTCTGACATCGATTACACCAGTACGGAGGTAACCCGCGCAAGTGTCGCGCTGACACCGACGGCGAGCCGTTTCCGAGGACTGCGCATCCTCGGTCGAGGCACCGACAAGGCAAATCTGCCAGGATAACGCTACTATACAATTGCGGCGTTCGGGAGTCCTGCCGCTAGCACATCAGGTATTCGTCGCGAGACTGATGACGTCGCGATATGATGCGTGGGGACGTGATGCATGGGGACGTCTCCGGAAGCGATCACAGGACGGGTCCGGTTGCGCCGCAACCGCGAGGATCGGATCGCCTCGGGGTACCTCTGGGCCTTTGAGGGCGAGATCGAACGGGTCGACGGCGACCCTGGTCCGGGGGACCTGGTCGACGTGGTCACCCACCGCGGGCGGTTCTGCGGCCGGGGCTACTTCAACCCCCGCTCGAAGATCCGCGTGCGGATCCTGACGCATCGCGACGAGCCGATCGACGAGCCGTTTCTGGCGCGGCGGCTGCAGAGCGCCATGGCCCTACGCGCCCGCGTGGTTGATGGCACCAGCGCCTACCGCCTGGTCTTCGGCGAGGGCGACCTGCTGCCCGGCCTGATCGTGGACCGCTACGGCGACGTCCTGGTGATGCAGATCCTCACTGCCGGCATGGAGCGCCATCGCGACCGCCTGGCCACGCTGCTGCACGACCTGACCGGGGTCGCCGCGGTCTACCTCCGCAACGACGCCAGGAGCCGTGATCTGGAAGGACTGCCGCTCTACCAGCAGTTCGCGCGTGGGGCGGCGCCGACACAGATCGAGATCCACGAGGGGCCGGCGCGCTTCGTGGTGGACATCGCCCGGGGGCAGAAGACCGGCTGGTTCTGCGATCAGCGCGAGAACCGGCAGGCGGTCGCGCCGTTTGCGGCGGGCGCCAGGGTGCTGGACGTCTTCTGTTATACGGGGGCATTCGGCATCCACGCCGCCCTCGCGGGTGCCGGCTCCGTTCTCGGGCTGGATGCCAGCGAGGAGGCGGTGGCGGCGGCCCGCGCCCATGCCGATGTGAACGGGGTGGGCGAGCAATGCGCGTACCGGGCAGCCGACGCCTTTGACGAACTCCGACGCATGCACCGCGCGGGGGAGCAGTACGACCTGATCATCCTCGACCCGCCGGCGTTCGCCCGCAGCCGGCACGCCGTCCCCCAGGCGCTCGCGGGCTACAAAGAGATCAACCTGAGCGCCATCAGGTTGCTGCGGGCCGAGGGCTTCCTGGTGAGCTGCTCGTGCTCGTGGCACGTGGACGAGCAGATGCTGTGGACGGCCATCCTCGAAGCCGCACAGGACGCCGGGCGGGATCTGCGGCTGGTGGAGTTCCGGTCGCAGGCGCGCGACCACCCCGCACTCGGGGCCATGCCCGAGACGCGCTACCTGAAGTGCTTCATCCTGCAGATGTTCTAGCGAATGTGCCTCAACGCGGGATTGCCAGCCACTCGTCGACGTTACTCGCCCTCCTCACGCCCTGGCCTCGCCGCTGTTGCACGCACTGGGCCGCGGCGAGCTTCACCTCGGTGATTCGCTCGACCTCAGCCCTCGCCCGGGCCCTGGCAAGAACGTTCTCACCACTTTGCGCCGTCTCGGCCTCAGCCAGCGCCAGTCTCTGTTCAGCGATTTTCGAGTCCAGATTCGCATTGGCAGTATCATAGGCCATGCGCTGCTCCAGTGCCCGATGTTTCTCGTCTATGACTCGCCCGAGGTCAGCCTTCGACAGCCGCGCTCTGGCCGGTTCGTTCGCCAGCGCTGATCTGCCGGGATTTTCATAGTCCGCCCAGCAAATGGCCGCATCGAGAAAATCCGACGTGGCCTGCAACAACGCCAGGGAGACTTCATCGGCCAGCGGCTGGACCCGTGGGAAGGAAAGACGAACGAAGGCCTTCACCGACACGCCAATGCCCGACACGCCGTGCGCAAATGCAGGGAAGGTCCCGGCTGTCGCCACCTTGTCTATCGCTTGGAGCAGCACCGTCGTTTCAGCGCGGAGCTCTGACAGCTGGTGCGTGGTCTGCCGTCTGATCCACAGCCCAGAGGTCAGCACTCCCAGGGTGAATCCCGCAAGCACCGCAGTCGTAAGGAGCAGAGAAAACCTGACAGTCGTCACGATGTAAGTCCTGGAATCGTGCCGGGCTTGGGCCGGTTGGTTCTTCCTCGAACTGGTTCCCTGCCTACTTGGTGGGCGCCGCCAGCGGCGTCACACCGAACGAAAGGAACAGCTTCTCCAGCGCCAGGCGCGCGTTGACGTTGCGGCGCAGCGCCTCCTTGGCCTCCTCAACTGCCTCGATCCTCACGCCCAGCGTGGCCTCGCTGTAGGCGGGCGCCAGGCGCTCAATCTCGGCCTGCCGGTCGCGGTTGGTGAGCAGCGCGGGCTGCTGGATCTGCTTCCAGATCAGCAGGTCGCGGTACCAGAACACCGCCAGGTCCAGCAACTCCGGCAGCAATGGCAGCGATTCGGGGGGCTTCGCCAGCGCCTCGGCGGCGTCGAGCCGGAGCATCAGGTCCCCGGTCTCCAGCTGGGGCAGCAGGTCAAGAAGCCGGTCGCGGGCGTCCATTTTCTCCTCAGACCTGGCCCACTCCAGCGCCCGGCCCAGACGGCCGTCGGCCAGCGCCGCCAGGACCCGGGCCCGGTCCTCCGGGATCCCCCACCGCTCGACGAGGGCCCGCTCGATCTGGTCGGGTCGCAGGTGAGCGCAGCGCACCAGCTGGCAGCGGGACACGACGGTCGGCAGCAAGGCGACGCTGGACTCGGCGATGAGCAGGAACGTCACCCGCGCCGGCGGCTCCTCCAGGACCTTGAGCAGGCTGTTGGCGGAGGAGGCGTTCATGCGCTCGGCGTCGGCGATGATGTAGACCTTCCACTTCCCCTCGTACGGCGGATAGGCGGCGTCCTGCCGAAGCGCGCGGATCTGATCGACGGGGATCTCCTTGCCCTTGAAGTCCTTGCCGGGCCGTTCGATGAACCGCTCGTTGACAATGTCGAGGAGTCGGACGTCGGGATGGTTGCCCGATGCGATCCGCCGGCACGGCCCGCACTCGCCGCAGGCATCGCCGTCGGGCCGCTCGCAGTTGAGCAACTGCGCGAACGCCAGCGCCAGCGTCCGGCGCCCGACGCCGCTGGGGCCGACCAGGAGGTACGCGTGGCCGACCCTGCCGATCCGCACCGCGGACCGCAGCAACAACACGGCATGATCCTGGTTGACGATGTCGCGGAACGCCATTACACGCGCTCCATGCGCTCGACGTTGACGACGAAGATGATCGCTCCGCCGACTTCCACCTTTACAGGATACGTGACATACGAGTCCACGGGTTCCACCACCGGCGGGATCGGCGTCATCAACTGCTCCCGCCGGTGACACGTCCTCCGGATGACCTCGAGCACCTTCTCGACCTGGTCATCCTCGACGACGGTGAGGATCGTGGCGTTGCCTTCACGCAGGAACCCACCCGTGCTGGCCAGCATCGTCGACTGCATGTCGATCTCCGTGAGCGCCTCCATCAGGCGCCCGGAATCCTTGCCCTGGACCACGGCCAGCACCAGTTTGATCGTGCCCCACCCCCGTCTGGCTACGCCGGGTCCCCGGCGGGCGCGGCGCCGGCGGGCCAGCGGCGCGCCCGGAGCAGCCGCCGAACTCCGGCCGCCAGGACCGCGTGAACCTCGTCCGCGGGACGGCTGCCGTCGAAGACCTCGAACCGCGCCGGTTCTTCGCGCGCCAGTTGGAGGAATCCTGCGCGGACCCGCGCGTGGAACGCCTCATCTTCCTGCTCGAGCCGGTCGCCCCGCCCCGGGACCCCCTCCTTGCCCCGGGCGGCGCGGGCCCGGGCCAGGCCGACCGCCGGATCGATGTCGAGCAGCAGGGTGAGGTCGGGACGCAGGCCGCCTGTGGCGACCTCGTTCACACGCCGCACCACCTCGACCGGCAACCCGCGGCCATAGGCCTGGTAGGCGATGGAGGCGTCGACGAACCGCTCCGACAGCACGCAGGTCCCGGCTTCCAGCGCCGGCCGGACCACCTCGGCGACGTACTGCGCCCGGCTGGCGGCAAACAGGAGCATCTCCGTTTCAGCGCTCATGCCGCGGTATCGCTCATCCAGCAGAACCGCGCGGATGGCCTCGCCGACCGGCGTGCCGCCTGGCTCGCGGGCCAGGATCAGCGGGACCTCAGGGCGCAGGGCCTCGTAGAGGCGACGCGCCTGCGTGCTCTTCCCCGATCCCTCGGGACCCTCGATGGTAATGAAGAGCCCACGGATCCCGGCCTGGCCACTGGGTCGGATCACGGCCGCTCCCGCTTACTTGGGGTAGATGACCACGCGCCGGAACGGCTCCTCGCCCTTGCTCTCGGAGGCGAGCCCGTAGCGCTGGACCAACTGGTGCTGTAGGCGGCGGATGTACGAGTTCTGCGGCGAGAGTTCCACCGGCTGCGCCGACTCGAAGACCTCGGCGATCGCCTGCTCGACCTCGTTGAGCGCGGCCTCGTGCTCGGTCGGCCCTTCGGCGACCTCGAAGACCTCCCGGAGGAACTGCTGGATCTGGATCACCGTATTGCTCCGCAGGACGTGCAGCGGCATCCCGCGGGAGGCGGCGTCGCGCAGCCGCTGGGGCTGGCGCTTCTCCTGGGACTTCAGGGTCAGGACCAGGTCAGCCTCTGCAAGTGAGTCGGCGATATACGCCGGCACGTGCATCTCGCGGATCGCCTGTTCCAGCCGGTTCCGGCTAACCGCATACGGGTAGATGCGGAGGATCTGTCGGCCCGGCCGGGTCTGATCCTCCGGGGGCGCGGTCACGAACGGGCCTTCCGGCGCCCATCGGGGAGACGGGACGGCAGGCGGGGAGATCTCGACCTCGCCACCCTCGGTCCGCACCCGGAGTTCAGGCCGGGGCGGGACGCCGCGGAGGTACCGGTCGACCACCTGGGCCACATCGTGGTGGGTGGCCAGGCGGTCCTTCTCCTGGATCTCGATCACCACGTCAAAGGTGGGCGGCGCCTTGCGCTCCAGGACGGTCTTCTGCGTGCCCCGCCGGCGGGCTTCCTCGTCGGACAGGGTCACGGCCTGGATGCCGCCCACCAGGTCCGACAGCGTGGGGTTCTGCAGCAGGTTGTCCAGGGTGTTGCCGTGAGCGGTGGCGATGAGCTGGACGCCGCGCTCGGCAATCGTCCGCGCCGCCAGGGCCTCCGCCTCGGTCCCGATCTCGTCGATGACAATGACCTCGGGCATGTGGTTCTCGACGGCCTCGATCATCACCGCATGCTGGAGCGCCGGCACCGGGACCTGCATGCGGCGAGCCGCGCCGATGCCCGGGTGCGGGATGTCGCCGTCGCCGGCGATCTCGTTCGACGTGTCTACCACCACGACGCGCTTGCGCAACTCATCGGCCAGCACGCGGGCCGCCTCGCGCAGCAGGGTCGTTTTGCCCACGCCCGGCCGGCCCAGCAACAGGATCGAGTGCCCCAACTCGATGACGTCCCGCACGATGTCGACGGTGCCGATCACCGCGCGACCGACGCGGCAGGTCAGGCCGATGATCTCGCCCTGGCGGTTGCGGATGGCGCTGATGCGGTGGAGCGTCCGCTCGATGCCGGCCCGGTTGTCCTTGCCGAAGGTGCCGACGCGGTCGGTGATGTACTTGAGTGTCTCCCGGTCAACGAACCCGTCGGAGAGCGCATACGCCTCGTTAGGGAACCGGGCCTCCGGCTTGCGGCCGAGGTCCAGGACGATCTCCAGCAGTTGATCGAGGTCAGGCCGCCGCTCCAGCGCGGTGCGCAGGTGCGGGGGCAGACCCCCCAGCAGCAGATCGAGGTTATCGGTGATCTGAACCTGGCGGCCGACCACGGGCATTCCTCCCTTGCGGGGGGCCGGAAGAAGAAAAGGGAACCCGCGGGCTCCC
>JACQHU010000070.1 GCA_016198805.1 Armatimonadota bacterium | reverse complement strand
GCGACCACGGCTGCGAGTACATGACCGGCGGGACGGTCGTGGTGCTGGGCGAGACCGGCCGGAACTTCGGCGCCGGGATGACCGGGGGCGAGGCATTCGTGTACGACGAGACGGGAACCCTCCCGCTGCGCTACAACACGCAGCTGGTGACGATCACCCGCCCTGATCCTGACGACGCCCCCCGCCTGCACGACCTGGTCCTCGACCACTACCGGGCCACGGGCAGCCGGCGGGCAAAGATGATGCTGGGCAACTGGGAAGCGCACCTGATGACGTTCTGGAAGGTGGCCCCCAAGGCCGCCGTGAGGAAGCCCGACGGGACGCAGGCGCCCGCGGCCGAACGGGTTCCCGCCCGGCAGCCCTCATCGTAGTCCTCCCGTAGAGCCCACGGCAGCCCTGCCAGGCGAGACCGGCCGCTATAATTGACCTGTGGGGTACGAGGAGCTGCCTGGGGGCGATCTCATTCAGGCCGGGCTCGACGATCTTGGACGCGGAGTCGAGTCTGTTCCAGCCCTCCTGGTGTCTATCGGTGCCCCCCGCTTGCGAAGGCTCGGGTGCCTGATCGAGAAGCCCATCCCTTCTCCGGAGCATCGCCTGTACGAGGTGCTGCGGCGATCCGACCCCGACTCGGCCCACTCGCGGTACAATGCCCTGATCCGCCGCCTCGTCAGCTTCGAGCGCGCGGCCGAATGCGCGAGTTAGCCGACGCGGAGCGGATCCGGCGCTTCATGCGGGCTCTGGGCGCCGAAGCAACCGCCGAGGCGCGCGTGTACTTCACGGGAGGGGCCACGGCAGTGCTGCTCGGCTGGCGCCCCACCACCATCGACATCGACATCAAGATCGTCCCGGAGAACGACCGCCTGATGCGCGCCATCCCACGGATCAAGGAAACCCTCCGCACGAATGTGGAGCTGGCGTCGCCAGCCGACTTCATTCCAGTCCCCCCGGGTTGGGAGGAGCGAAGCCGTTTCATCGCTCACGAGGGCGCTGTGACCTTCTGTCATTTTGATTTCTACGCGCAGGCGCTTGCCAAAGTCGAGCGCGGGCATGCTCAAGACGTGGAAGATGTGAGGACCATGCTCCAGATGAGGCTCATCGAATCTCAAGGTACCCTGCGCTACTTCAACATGATCGAGCCGGAGCTGTACCGCTATCCGGCGATAGACCCCCGATCGTTCCGCAAAGCGGTTGAGGAGATCTTCGGAGCGTGAGCGGATCGATCGAACTGATCGCCCGGGCGGTCATCGTCGTTGACGGTCACGTCCTGCTGGCCCACAAGAAAGGCGCGCACACCACCTTCCTCCCCGGCGGGCACATCGAGTTCGGAGAGCCGGCGGAGACGGCGCTGGCTCGCGAACTGCGTGAGGAATTGGGTCTCCCGGTGCGGGTCGTGCGGTTCCTGGGCGCGGTCGAGCACGGCTGGACCGAACCGGCGGGCCGCGTGCACGAACTGAACCTGCTCTTCAACGCCGGGGCGCCTGCACTCGACGGACGCACGCCGGTGATGTCCTCAGAACCGCATCTGGAGTTCTTCTGGCAGCCCATGGACCGGCTCGCCGAGCGGCATCTGGAGCCCTGGATCCTCTGCAGCGTCCTGCCGGAATGGCTCGGCGCCGGGGTCTTTGGCGGCTGGGCCAGTACCCTGCGCTAGGGGCCCGGCCCGCGCTGGCGATCTTGCACCGCCCGGTGGACGCGCGCCATGATCGGCACGCCGCCGATAATGAGGAGGGCCTCACTGAGCAGCAGCGGAGGGAACAGCGCAGCAAACGGTACCCGCAGGAGCACCGAGAGCATCAGGGCCACGGCGGCGGCGATCACCAGGGCGTAGATCGCGGCGCCGGCCAATGCCGCGCGGCGCCCGACCATCACGCACAGCGACGCCCCGACCAGGTTGGCCAGCGGCATGAATCCCAGTTCCCAGGCGCCGACCTGAGGGCTGGTGAGGTTGCTCAGGAAGTTGCCCACGACGAACGCAGCGACCAGGTGCGGCCGCCAGATCACCAGCGACTTGAGCACCTCGGGAACGCGGAACTGGATGGGGCCGTAGCTGATGGGGCTGAGCGCGATGGTCAGGGCCGCGTAGAGCGCGGCCACGACGCAGATTTCTGCAAACGCGGTCAGGCCGACCCGCCGCGGCGCCACCGGCACCTCCTACCGCTGGCCGCCCGCCGGCGTTCCGGCACCGTCCTGCGGCCACCGGGCCGTCACGGTCGTGTGCACCCCGCCGCGGATGTTGTAGTCCAGGACCAGTTCCATCCACTTCGGCTGCGTGGTGGCCACCAGGTCCTGCAGGATCCGGTTGGCGGCGTGCTCCTGATAGATGCCGACGTTGCGATACGAGTGTACGTAGTACTTGAACGACTTCAGTTCCAGCACGCGCTCGCGGGGCACGTAGCGGACCGTCAGGCGGCCGAAGTCGGGCAGCCCCGACCACGGGCAGACGGCGGTGAACTCATCGGTCGTGATCTCGATGACCGCATCGCTGCCGGGGTACTCGTACGGGAAGGTTTCGAGCCTGGCGGCATCGATCCGTTCGTACCCTTCGGTGTCCCACCGCTGTTCGGTCTGGACGCCCTCGAGATCCCATCTGACGGGACGGCTCATCTCCATCCCCCTTGTATTCCGCCTCGCCTGAATCATACGCGCGTCCGATGGCGGCGACAACGGGCAGGGGCCGCGCCGGGAGGATCTCCGCCCATCAAGGCCGCGTCGCAAGGACTGTGGCCGCCAGGAGCCGCACCGCAAGGCTCTCGGGCCGGGGGCGACGAAGATACTCGGAGAACCCAATCAGGAGCGTGAACGCATGGCGGTGATCGGCAAACCCCGAAAGCGCGCCGACGGTCTCGAGAAAGTCACAGGCAGCATGCGCTATACCGAGGACCTCCGCCTGCCGGGGATGCTGTATGCCCGGCTCCTGGTCAGCCCGCACCCAAAGGCCCGGATCACAAGCGTCGACCGCGAGGCGGCCCTGGCGGTCCCCGGCGTCGCGGCCGTCGTCACCGCCGGTGACCTGGCTCAACTGGGCCGGGGGGCCCGGCGCCTGCTGGCCGACGGACAGACCGCCTACACGGGGCATCCGGTGGCGGTCGTGCTGGCTGAGAGCGAGGCCGCCGCGGCCGATGGGCTGGACGTCCTGCGCGCGGGATCGCAGTTTGAGCCGCTTCCGGCCGTGCTGACGATCGACGAAGCGTTGCGCGAGGGAGCGCCGCTGGTCCGTGAGTCAACGGAGGCCGAAGAAGGCGATGCTCAGGCACACGCCACGGTCACGGTCGAGGAAAGGCACGCCGAGGCCCCCAGCAACGTGGCCAACCGGGTTTCGTTCACGCGCGGGGACGTGGAGGACGGCTTCCGGCAGGCCGGGATCGTCATCCGGCGCACCTACACCACCTCCCGAATCCATCAGGGCTATATCGAGCCGCAGGCGACCGTGGCCACGGTGGACCCGGTCACCGGCGAGTTGACCCTCTACACCGCGACGCAGGGGCAGTTCTACGTCCGCAGAGAGACCGCCAGGGCGCTGGGCCTACCCGAGCAGAAGGTGCGCGTCGTGCCCATGCATGTCGGCGGCGGGTTCGGCGGCAAGATCCTGCGCTTCCAGCCGCTGGCGGGTGCGCTCGCCCTGCTCCACCGCCGGCCGGTTCGCCTGATCCTGACGCGGATGGAAGACTTCCTGACCACCGAACCCGGCCCGGCTACGCGCATCGACGTTGAACTCGGCGCGACCCGCGACGGCGCACTGGTCGCCCTGCGCGCCAGATGCTCGTTCGATTCCGGATGCGAGCCCGGCTCGCCGCTGGGCGTCGCGGGCCTGATGCTCGGCGGGTACTATCGCTTCCCCCACCTGGCCATCGAACTCATCGAGGTCCTGACCAACAAGCCCACCGTGGGGGCCTACCGCGCGCCGGGCGCCGTACAGGCGACCTTTGCGATCGAGTCGGCGATGAGCGAACTGGCGGCGACGCTCGGCGTCGACCCGCTGGCCTTCCGGCTCCGGCACGCGTCGGCGCCGGGCGACCCGATGCCCAACGGCCGCCCCTGGCCGAAGATGGGCCTCCGGCAGGTGCTGGAGGCGCTGGATGCCCACCCGGTGCGCCGGCGGCCGAAGGCGCCGGGGGAAGGCATCGGCGTCGCCGTCGGCGGGTGGCCCGGGGGCATCGAGTCGGCGTCGGCATGCATCCGCGCCAATACCGACGGCACGTTTGAAGTGGTCGTCGGCGCCATCGACATCACCGGCACGGCGACCACCATGGGCCTGATCGCGGCGGAGATCCTCGGCGTGACACCCGATAAGGTACGGGTGGTCACCGCCGACACCAGCCAGGCGCCGTATAGCGGGATGTCCGGAGGCAGCAAGATCACCTACACGGTCGGAAGCGCCGTCCGCCTGGCCGCCGAGGACACGCGGAAGCAGATCCTGTCCATCGCCGCCGACCACCTGGAAGCCCGCGCCGAGGACCTGGAGATCGCCGACGGCCGGGTCTATGTCAAAGGAACGCCGAGCGTCACGCTGCCGGTCGAGGAGATCGCCGGCATGAGCATGCGGTTCGGCGCCAAGTACGCTCCCGTCTTCGGGGTGGGAT
>JACQHU010000069.1 GCA_016198805.1 Armatimonadota bacterium | reverse complement strand
TGTAGAGGTCGAGGTGCAATCTACTCCTTTTGCCTGAGCGCTTTTCCGGAACTTGGTCCAAAGACACGTTGGGCCCTCTTCCCTCAGGATCGCGAAGAATCACCCAGCCGCCCTTCGCAGGCTCTCTGGGGACGTAGTGGAGCGCTTCCTGCCAGAATGCCAACATTTTGTCGAATTCATAACAACGGATAACAATCGAACCGATTTTCATTTTTCCGACCTCTATGCCTCAAACTGACCCACTACCGCCCACCGGGCTCCTGGATGACCACCTCGTCGCGACCGTCGGTCTCGACCAGCCGCACGGCCACGTGCTCGCGGGCGCTGGTCGGGACGTTCTTGCCCACGTAGTCCGGCCGGATGGGGAGTTCGCGGTGGCCGCGGTCGATCAGCACGGCCAGCTGGATCGTGGCCGGCCGCCCCAGGTCCATCAGGGCGTCCATCGCCGCGCGGACGGTCCGCCCCGTATAGAGCACGTCGTCGACGAGCACGATATGCCGGCCGGCGACTGGAAAAGTCACATCGGTGGTTTGCACGACCGGCCGGTCCAGGGCCGGACGCGCGGCCCCGACAGCGGGGCCAGGTCCGGACCGGTCGTCGCGGTAGTGCGTGATGTCCAGCATCCCGGTGGATGGCCGCAGATGCTCGATGGCCTCGATGATATCGGCCAGACGCCCGGCCAGGTGGACACCGCGTGTGCGAATGCCCACCAGCCCCAGCCGACTGGGAGACTTGTGCCGCTCGAGGATCTCGTGGGCCATGCGCACCAGTGCCCGGCGCACGTCCTCCGCGTCCATCACGCGCGCCTTCTCGCGCATCACCGCCACCACTTCCTCACCGGCGGCGGCCGGATGCGGCCGCTTCCGCCCGCAGCGCCTGCAGCGCCGCGTCGATGTCGGCCGGCAGCGGCACGGTCAATGTCAGCTCGCGACCCGATGACGGGTGCACGAAGGTCAGGCGGTAGGCATGCAGCGCCTGCCGCCGGAGTCCCCAGGGGTTCGGCCGGCGTCCGTAGACCGGGTCCCCGACCACCGGATGCCCCAGCGAGGCGCAGTGCACACGGATCTGGTGCGTCCGGCCGGTCTCGAGCCGCACCTCGAGCAGGGTGGCCCGGGGGTACCCCTCGCGCACGCGGTAGAAGGTGACCGCGCGCCGGCCAGTCGCGACAACGGCCATCCGCGTCCTGTGGCGGGGATCCCGGCCGATCGGCGCGTCGATGATCCCCTCCTCCCGCGCCACGCGGCCATGGACCAGAGCCAGATAGTCGCGGCGTGCCCGGCGCGACTGGATCTCGGCCTGCAAGTGGCGGAGCGCGGCCTCTGTCTTCGCGACGACCAGCAGCCCGGAGGTGTCCTTGTCGAGGCGGTGCACGATCCCCGGCCGCTGCTCGCCACCGATGCCGGGAAGATCGGGGCAGTGCGCCAGCACCGCGTGCACCAGGGTGCCGGACGGCCGGCCGGCGCCCGGGTGCACCGTCAGGCCGGCCGGCTTGTTGATGACCAGCACGTCCTCGTCCTCGTGGACGACCTCCAGGGGGATGGGCTCGGGACGTAACGCCGCCGGCTCCGGAGGAGGGACGTCGACCTCAATCCGGTCGCCCGGACGCACCCGGTCGCTGGCCCTGACAGTACGGGGGGCGGGTCCGCCGATGGCCACGCTGCCGGCCGCGATCAGGGTCTGGATGCGGGTCCGCGACAGGTGGGGGAGTTGCTCGGCCAGGTACGTGTCGAGCCGGCGGCCGCCGTCCGGGGGCTCGACGACGAATACGAAGCGCCGGGCTGACCGCGGCGCGTCCGATGGCGTCGTGCGGCTCATCCCTACCCGATGATGGAGGAACGCCAGGAGGTCGCCCTAGACCGGGACCCCGGCGACCGGCTCGGCCTCCTCGACCGGCGCCCGCCGCTGGAGCCTGACGAGCAGCGCGCCTGTGACCAGGGCCACCACGCCGCTGGCGAGCTGGCCCAGCGTGAAGGGGCCGGCCGCGGCCGGTGCATCGACGAAGAAGTCCACGACGAACCGCGCCACGGCCTGCAGGAACAATGCCAGCGTGAACAGCGTGCCCGGGGCCAGCTGCTGCTGGCGTTGCGCCCGTAGGATCAGGAGCACCGCGGCTGCAGCGAGCGCCAGGTAGATCTGCGTCGGATGCCGCCGCACCAGGAACACGTCGATCGCCCATGGAACCCCGGTGGCTTTCCCCGGGAACAGGCCGTGGAGCAGTGCGCCGATCATGGCGATCCCGTATCCCAGGACCAGCCCCGGCGCGAACGCATCCAGCAGGGCGCCGAACGAGACCGTCCAGCGCTTCGTGTACACCCGGATCAGCAGCAGGGCGGCGATCAGCGCCCCATAGAAGACCAGACCGCCGTCACGCCAGAGGGTCACCATTTTGATCGGATCCTGGAGAAACTGCTCGGGGCTGATCAAGATAAAGCCGATCCGGCCCCCGACGATGCCGGCGATGATGGCGTACAGCGCCAGATCCAGGGTCTGGTTGGGATCGACCCCGAGCCGGGTGTGCGCGGCGCGGCGCGCGACGGCGATGGCCGCGAAGAAGGCCAGCAGGAGGAAGACCCCAAAACTGGAGATCGGAATGCCCCACAGATCGTAGAGAATCTGCCGCACGCCCTCACCTCCGAGACTGCGTCAGGTTGGCTTCGCGTGACAGCGCCAGGATCAGGAGGCCGGCTCCAAGGACGATGGCGACGTCGGCCAGGTTGAAGACCGGCCAGACGTGGACATCGAGGTAGTCGACGACGTAGCCGAGCCGCACCCGATCGATCAGGTTCCCCAGCGCGCCTCCGGCCATGCCGGCGACGCCGGCCGCGGCGGTGCGCGATCGAAGCTGGCGGCCCTTGTTGTAGGACAGCAGCGCGATCAGGGTCAACGCGGCCATCGCCGTGATCAGCGGTGAGGCCCCCGAAAACAGACCGAAGGCCACGCCGCGATTCTGCACATGCGTCAGGCTCAGGAGGCCGGGGAGAACCGTGACGCTGACCGAGGCCGGGATCGCATCAGCCACCGCGGCCTTCACCCACTGGTCGATCCCGGCAACCAGCACGGACGCCGCCAGCAGGCCCGGCCAGAACCGTCGTGCGGCCGCGCGCGCGGGCGGATCGGGAGGGATTATCGCGGCGTCGCCTGTTCTTCGCGCGCCTTGCAGTTGATGCACAGCCGGGCGTACGGCAGCGCGCGGAGCCGGTCGGGATGGATCGGCTGACCGCAGATCTCGCAGATGCCGTACGTGCCCTCCTCGATGCGGCCAAGCGCCTCCTCGACCTGGGTCAGGAGATCCTGGACGCTGTTCTCAATGGCGAAACCCTTCTCGCGCTCGAATGTGTCACTGGCGACGTCGGCCAGGTCCTCGTCGTACCCGCCGGTGGCATCCATGGCGACCTGCTCGACCTCGGGGAGGTGCTCCTCGATCGCCTCCAGTTCGTCGCTCAGCCGGTCCCGCTCGGCCTCCAGCATCCGGCGGAACTCCTCCAGTTCGCGCTTGGTCAGGGGCTTGGCCTTGGCGGCAGAGACCAGCGCGCCCTTGGAGAGGCGTGTCATGGTCGCCGGTTTCACCCGCATGGGCCGGCCGGTGCCGGCCTTCACCCGCACCACCCGGGCTGCCCGGGCATTCTTCGTCCGCCCTTTCTGGTTGCCGCTCTGGTTGCCGCGTGCGGTCCTGGCAGTGCCCCGTCGGGTACGGCGCGCCCGAGTAACGGCCTTACTGGGCATGGCAGACCTCCTGGAATCGCGCCAGGCGCGTAAAATCCCGCACCATCTTACTCGACGGTCCCCCGCCCTGGCAAGGGGGCCCGGGCCGCGCGGGCCGCGCGGCCGCGCACCTTTTGACGCATCACTTCCCCCGTGCTAGCCTGACCCCGGACCTGCCAGCCTGACGCCGGAGGCTCAAGCGCCATGAACCAGAGAGGCTTCCTCCGATCGCTGGAGCAACACCTCGCGGGACTGAAAGGTGTCATCCGCGACCGGTCCCCGGGCGGCCGCCGGTCCGAACGCGACATCGTGGCGCAGTTCCACGCGCTCTACTATGAAGCAGCCGATGTCGGCAAGACCTGGGCGAGTACCTCATGGCTGGGTGTCCCGGCCCAGAAATGCCCGCTGGATCTCTGGCTGTACCAGGAGATCATCCACGAGGTGAAGCCGGACCTGATCATCGAGTCGGGAACCGCGGACGGGGGAAGCGCCCTGTTTCTCGCCTCGGTCTGCGACCTGCTCGACTGCGGCCGGATCATCACGATCGACATTCGAGACTCCCGGGCCCGACCGCAGCACGCCCGGATCCGCTACCTGCGCGGCTCCTCCACGTCTCCGGAGATTCTGGACACAGTGAGACAGTCGGTGCGCGCGTCCGACCGGGTGATGGTCATCCTCGACTCCGACCACAGGAAGGCCCATGTCCTGGCCGAGTTCAACGCCTACGCCCCGCTGGTGAGCAAGGGCAGTTACCTGATCGTGGAGGACACCAACATCAACGGGCATCCCGTGGCACCCGGGTTCGGCCCGGGGCCCATGGAAGCCGTGGAGGAGTTCCTGCAGCAGCACAGGGGCTTCGTCGTCGACGAACGCAAGCACAAGTTCCTCCTCACCTTCAATCCCCGCGGCTACCTCAAGAAGATCAGGTAAGCGCTGAGGATCCACAGGCGCACATGTGTTCGGTGCCGCCGCCTCAGGCCTGCGGCAGGCGTTCCACCGCCAGATGCGCGACCAGGCCGTCCAGGCGCAGCTCCCTGGCACCCGGCTTCGCCGCCGCCCCGGGGCGGATGTCGGTGCCCAGCGTCTCCGCCAAGACGTACTCACGGTGCGCCGCCAGCAGGTCCTCCAGCCCCACGTCGCCATCCAGGTAGAGGACGATCCGGTCGCTCACCTCCAGCCCCTGGTCTTTCCGCATCTGCTGGATGTGATGGACCAGTTCCCGCGCACGTCCCTCCAGCGCCAGGCGGTCGTCGATGGCCGTTTCGAGGATGACCAGGTTGCCGCCCATCCCCGAGGCGGCATACCCCCGGGCCTCCTGAAGGCGGACGTCGAGCTCGTCCGGCTCGATCTGAATCGGCTCGCCGGCGACCTGGACGGTCACGGCCTGGCCGCGGCTGGCGGCGGCCACGACCTGCGAGGGGTCCAGTCCTCGCAGCGCGGCCGCGATGGGCTGGACCCGGGCGCCGTACTTGGGACCCAGGCGGTCGAAGCGCGGCTTCACCTGGAAGGACACATACCGCGACGCGTCGTCGATGAAGCGCACGGCTTTCACGTTCAGTTCGTCTGCGAGCAGGTCTGTCAACTCGCGCTGGTCGCGCAGCCCGCGGTGCATGGTGACGATCAACGCCCCGGGCAGGGGCTGACGGACCCGGATCCTGGCCGTGGCGCGGGCCGCCCGGCCCAGGCTCACCAGGTCCCGGACGCCCCCCATCAGTGCCTCCAGCCCGGGGTCACGCCAGGCGGCCTGGGGCTCAGGGAAGTCGCACAGGTGCACGCTCTCGGGCGCGTCGGATTCGACGCTGCGCACGAGGTTCTGGTAGATGGCCTCGGTCACAAATGGCACCAC
>JACQHU010000072.1 GCA_016198805.1 Armatimonadota bacterium | reverse complement strand
GTATCTGAGACCCGTGTGGACCAACACAGACTTGCATGTGGAAGGATATCTCGTGAGCCACGATGAGCGGGATGCGATCTTGCGATCCACGCTGTGCTCTCCAGATGGCGTGCTGCAGGCAGAGGCGCAGAGCAAATGGAAGTTACTGCCGCTATCGAGTCTGGCGAAGATCGTGCGGGTGGATGAGTCCGTCTTGGAGCAGTTTGTTGCCCGGTATGTTCTATCTGACCGTGGACCCCGTCCGTAATGCTGGTGATCCGGCTGGCGCTGTTTTGCCGAGACAGGGAGTTGGATTGACCCCGTCATGTTCTCCCAGGGCTGGCTGATCGTCGGCGCCGTACTGGTCGGACTCGGTCTGGCGATCCACGGCGGCGGGCCGTTCCTGGTGGGGCTGGTGCTGCTCATTGGCGCCGGGACATCCTACCTGTCTCACCGGCACTGTCTCGACCGCGTCGAGTTCCGCCGGACCTTCACGCCGCGGCGCGCCTTCTACGGCGAGGAGATCACCCTCACCCTGGAGATCACCAACCGCAAGCCGCTACCGCTGGCCTGGCTGGAATTGACGGATGAACTCCCCGAGGAGGTGGTCCCGAAGCGCGGCCGCGTCATCCCCAGCGTGCGCCAGCGCCGGCAGCACCTGGTGCACCTGTTCTCGCTGCGGTGGTACGAGCGCGTCCGCCGGCGGATTCCGCTGACCTGCACCGCGCGGGGGTACTTCCCACTGGGGCCGGCGCGCGTGCGGTCGGGCGACCTCTTTGGCATCACGTCCCAGGGGAAGAACCTGGAGAGCGTCGACTCCCTGATCGTGTACCCCAAGATCGTGCCGCTGGAGGCCCTGGGCCTGCCGGCATTGCATCCGCTGGGCGACCAGCGATCTTTGCGCCCGCTGCTGGAAGATCCGGCCCGGACGATCGGTGTCCGCGACTACATGACCACGGATCCGCTCCGGCGCGTCCACTGGAAAGCCACCGCGCGCCTGGCGCGGCTGCAGAGCCGACAGTACGAGGCGACCAGCGCTCATCGCGTGGCCATCTTCCTCAACCTAGACACGCTGGGCGAGTACGCCGAGTATCGGGGATTCGTCCGGCCGCTGCTGGAGCTGAACATCATGGTCGCGGCCTCGGTCGGCGCCTGGGCCAACGGCGAGGGGTATCCGGTGGGCCTGATTGCCAACGGCTATCTTCCCGAGGGGCTGCGGCGTGTGCGCATCGCGCCGGCGCTGGGCCTTGGACATCTCACGGAGATGCTGGAAGCCCTGGCCAAGGTGTTCCCGACACCGGTGATGCCGCTGGGCGACCTGATGTACCTCGAGGCGAGCGGGCTGCCCTGGGGCACCACCGCGGTGGTGATCACGGCGGTCGTCGATCCGTCGCTGCGGATCGGCGTGGGCCGTCTGCGTGACGCCGGTCACGCCGTGGTGCTGGTGCTGATCGGCGATCGGGCGCGGGATCCGCTCCTGGGGGTGCCGGTGCACCGTGTGCGGGGGGAGGTGGGCTGGCGTGCGATGGATGAGATCCACATCGCCTGACGGCTTTTGGGAAAGCGTTCGCCGCCTGCTGCCTGTCACCCGCACCGCGATGGAGTTCTGCTGGGTCTCCCCCTGGTTGGTCGTCATGGGCGGCGGCCTGTATGGCAGCCATGGGCACCTCCTGTCGGCCGGGTGGGCGTTCCTGCTGATGATCGGAGCGCAGGTGCTCGTGCAGCCGGTCGTGGAGCGGACTGGCACGCTGCGCGGCGCGCGCATGGTGCTGGTGGGCGTGGGGGCCGCACTCGGGCTCGCCGCCGTCCACCAGCAGTACTACGCGCAGGTACCGCTCTGGCATCCGGCGTGGTTGTGGATGCTGCTCCGCGCGACGCACGACGCCCTGCCTGCGATCCCCCAGCCTGTGGCCGGCGCGTTCCTGGCGTCCTGTCTGTGGTGGCGAGGGCTGGCGCTGGGAGTCCGGCAGGTCGGCGCCATCGATATCGAACAGGCCTACAAGACCGGCGTCGGCATGATCGTCTTCTACCTGGTTGCCGCCGCGATCTATGCCGACACGAGAGGCTTCCAGGCCGCCGGGCCGGATCTGCCGGCGTCGATGCTGGTGTTTTTCTTCCTGGGGCTCTCAGCGCTGGCCCTGGCCCGATTGGCGGCGATCTGGGACGTGGGCCGAGCGGAAGAGCGCGCGCAGGTGCCCGGACGCGCCTGGATGCTGCTGGTCGTCGGCGTGGTCGGGTTGATCCTGCTGTCTGCCAGCGCCATGGCCGGCCTGGCGGCGGCGGACGTGACCAGATACCTGGTGATTGCGCTGCGCCCCCTGCTTCCTCTCGTGGAGATTGTGTTCATCGTCTTGTTTTTCATCGCGGGGCTGCTGGTGAGGGTGATCATCGCTGTGCTCTCGCACCTGCCACGGCGGGAACTACCCGAGGTCGGGCCGCCGCCATCGTTCATCGACGACCTGCTGCGGCGGCTGCGGGAGATCGAGATGGATCCTCAGGTGGTGGAAGGCGCCCGGTGGGGGATGGTGGCCGCCTTCCTGGCGGTGCTGATCCTCGGGATGGCCGTGACCATCGTGCTGATGCGGCGGAAGGAGCGGAAGAAGGACGAGGACGAGCGCGAATCGGTGTGGTCGGTTCGAGACCTGCTCGCCGGCCTGGCGGGCCTGCTGCCGCGGCCGAGGTTCCGCCGGCCGCAGCGTGAGCGGTCGGTGCGCGAGGCCGGCGCGATCAGACGGATCTACCGGGAACTGCTGCAGGTGGGCGCTGGACTGGGCGCACCGCGCCCGGCCTGGGCGACGCCGCGGGAGCATGGGCCGCGGCTGCAGGGCGCATTGCCCGGCGCGGTCAGTGAAGTTGAGGCGCTGACCTGGGCGTACGAGCGGGTGCGCTACGGGCGGTGGCGGCCGGCTCCGGCAGACGTGCGTGACGCCGAGGCGGCGCTGGAGCGGGTGAAGGCAGCGGCAGAGCCCGGACCGGCCGCCGGGCCGAGCCCGGAAGACCAGCGGTCACCAGGCCGCGGCGGCTAGGGTTTCTTCTGCGGGACGCAGCAGATGAACTTCAGGGGCCGGTCCCCGGTGTTCTTGACCTGGTGCCGTTCGTACGGCGGCACCCACATGACCACTCCGGGAGCTAGCCGCTTCTCGCCCTGGTCACCGACCATGACACCCTCGCCCTCGAGCAGGTACATCTCCTGCTCGTACCAGTGATCGTGGAGTGGCGTGACCGCGCCGGGCGCGACCTCGAAGATGCGCATGGCGAAGTTCTGGGCGCCGCGCTTCTGGTCGATGACCCAGCGGATCTTCACGCCGGGCATCGATTCAGGCTCTTCGGCGGGAACGTCTTCGGGTCGGAAAATCTCCATGGGCATCTCGCCTCCGCACTCGTCAGTGTAGCAATGGCGGCCGATATATCAAGTGCAGCAGTTGGCTGGTGCACCGACCGCGGCTGCGCTATCCTGTTCCCATGGAGAAGGACGAGATGGCCGTCACGTACGTGGAAGGGGTTGTCACTGGGCCGGGGGGCCGCCAGGCGACTGTCCGGTTCCTCGTTGACAGTGGAGCCACCTATACGTTGCTGCCCGACTCTGCCTGGCAGGCCATCGGACTGACGCCACGCCGATCAGTGACGTTCACGCTGGCCGATGGCACCGCGATTGAGCGCCAGGTTGCGGAGTGCCATATCGGTCTCCCGCAGGGGGAGGGGCACACGCCCGTGATCCTGGGTCAGCCAGGCGATGAGGCGCTCCTGGGGGTTGTCACGCTGGAGATCCTCGGCCTCGTCCTGAACCCCTTCACGCGGCGGCTTCAGCCTATGCGTATGCTTCTGGCAAAAGCAGGGAAGACAGGCAGGAGTTTTCCCGCGCGTCGGTAAATCCGTCAGCGATCCAGGAAGATCCCGAGAAGGACGCATCACCAAGCAGTGTGCCGAACTGGTCGCGCAAGCCGACCGAACGGTGGCGTTCTAGCGGATCGTCCGCAGGTCGGTGGGCTGATGGACTGGGGGGACCCGATCGCGGGTACCCCCTTCGTGCTGGGTTGAGGCATCTGACAGGAGCCGGCTGGCAAGCGGTGCCTTGGGAGACCACCGGGAGGTGAGCGTCATGGCCGAAGAGCCTCTGCCC
>JACQHU010000009.1 GCA_016198805.1 Armatimonadota bacterium | reverse complement strand
CGCGCCGCGGCCGTAGAGGCGAGCGCCGGAGGTCGCGCCCGAGAACGGGTCGGCCAGTCCGGTGGTGGCCACCGTGTCCATGTGGCCGTTCATCAGGAGCCGGCGGCCCGAGCGACTCCCGCGTGCACGGGCGACCACGTTGCGACGGCCCGGGCCGACATCGTCCAGGCGGACTTCTAGGCCGGCGGCCCGGCACTCCGCGGCGATCAGGTCGGCGACGGCGCCTTCGCCCGGTGCGCCGGCGAGAAGAGACGGGTTCACCGAGTTCGTGGCCACCAGGCGCCGCAGGAGATCGACCAGCCGGTCGCGGTCGACGGCGCTCATCACCGCAGCGCCGCCAGATGCCGGACCGCGACGGCGCGGGCCGCCTCGACCAGTGCCTCCGCCGAGGGCGCATCAGCCGCCGCGCCCTCGGCCACCTCGGGTTTGCCTCCGCCGCGGCCGTTGAAACCCGCCAGCGCTTCCCGGAGGATCACCGAGGCGTCCACCGCCAGAGCGGGGCTGCGGGCCACGACGATGCGGCGGTCAGGGTCGGCCGCGAAGATCGCCAGGCAGTCGGCCCTCACCGTCGCCGCCCGGGCCAGCGCGCGGAGGTCCTCGACCGATCGGCCCGCGAATGCGGCGGCGACCACCGGTGGCCCTCCCGCCGCAGCCGCGGCAGCGACCAGCGCGGCGGCTTCCGCCTGCAGCAGCTGCGACCGCGCATCGGCCAGCGCACGGTCCAGCTCGCGCGTGCGTTCCCGCAACCGGGCAATCGTCTCGCTCAGCTCGCGCTCCCCGACGGTGAGCTGCCCGGTCACGTCGCGCAGCAGGCCGCGCGTCCAGCGGTAGTCACGTACCACCCGCAGTCCGCACAGGAACTCCACGCGCACCCCGCCCTTGTAATGCTCCCATGACCTGATCACGATCGCTCCGACCTCGCCGGTCGCCCGCACGTGGGTCCCTCCGCAGGCCGACCGGTCGAAGTCCGCCACTTCCACCACCCGGATGCGTCCGGTCTGCTTCGGCGGCCTGCGCACGCCCAGCGCCTCTACCTGCTCGGCCTCGACCTCACGGATCGTCACGGGCCGGTGCTCGATCACGATGGCATTGGCGAGATCCTCCGCGCGGGCCAGCGCTCCAGCATCGACGCTGGTGCTGCCCACGTCGATCGTGGACGTCGTCCCCATGTGTACCGCCAGCGTCTGCGCGCCCAACGTCCGGAGGAAGGCCTGAGAGAGGATGTGCTGCCCGGTGTGCTGCTGCATATGGTCAAACCGGCGGTCCCAGTCGATGGCACCCGCCACACGGCTCCCCACCGCCGGCGCATCCGGTGATTCCAGGACGTGCCAGATCTCCCCATTCTCCTCACGGACGTCCTGGACGCGGCGGCCGCCGATCTGCCCCCAATCGCAGGGCTGTCCACCGGCGTTCGGATAGAAGGCGGTCGCATCCAGCGCGACGGCCGGCGCTGTGGCGTCAGGGCCGCGGAGTGCGGTCACCGTCGCCTCGAACTCGCGGAGATAGGCGTCCAGATGGTAGAGCCTGCTTGTCATCAGCAACCGAGGTTCGACGGGCGCAGACCCGCTCCCCTGCGCCCGGACACCACGACGCGCCGCAGAAGCCTTCACGACGCATGCAGGCGGGCGCTGGGGCGGGGAGAACCTACCCGCAAGAGGTGGTGCGGAGCATGCTCACAGGATCCCAGCGCGCCCTGTCCGGCGTCCGAGTGCTGGACTTCAGCCAGGTCATGGCCGGACCCTTTTGCACCATGCTGCTGGGCGATATGGGCGCCGACGTCATCAAAGTGGAACCTCCTGAAGGCGACACCAGCCGGCAGATGGGGATCCGCCATGACCCGCGGCTTGAGCGCGAGAGCCCCAGTTACTGGGCAGTCAACCGCAACAAACGCGGCATCGCCGTCAACCTGAAGGACCCGCGCGGCGTGGAGATCTGCCGGCGCCTGGTCGGGCGCGCCGACATCCTGGTCGAGAACTTCCGGCCGGGCACGATGGATCGGCTCGGGCTGGGATACGATCACGTGCGTCCCCGCCATCCGGGACTGATCTACGCCTCGGTGTCCGGGTACGGCCAGACCGGCCCGCTGGCCCACCGCGGCGGGTTCGACCTGGTGGCCCAGGGAGAGAGCGGCATCATGTCGGTCACGGGCTCACCCGGCGGGCCCCCGGTGAAGTGCGGCGTGCCGGTCTGCGACCTGGGCGCGGGGCTGTTCCTCACCTACGCCATCCTGTGCGCGTACATCCACCGGAGCCGGACCGGAGAGGGGCAGCGCGTCGAGACGTCACTCCTGGAAGCGGGAATCGCGCTCTCGGTGTGGGAGGCGACCGAGTACTTCACCACGGGCTCCCCGCCGCAGCCCACCGGATCGGCGCACCGGATGACCGCCCCCTATCAGGCGGTCCGCTGCGAGGACGGCTATCTCACCATCGGCGCGGCGAACCAGCGGACGTGGGAGCGGTTGTGCCAGGTGCTGGGGGTCCCCGACCTGGTGGCCCGGCCGGAGTTCGCCACCGACGCCGACCGGGTCGCCCATCGGGACGCCCTGGCCGCGGCGGTCGAATCCATCACCTTGCGGCGGCCGCGCGCCCACTGGCTGCGGGTCCTGGAGGAGGCCGGCGTGCCCTGCGGGCCGATCCATACGTACCCGGAGGTCTTCGCCCATCCCCACGTGCAGGCCCGGGCCATGCTGCAGGAGATCGAGCATCCGGCAGGAGGCCGCATCCGGCAGGTCGGCCCGGCCGTCAAATGCTCGGGCACCCCCGCCGCCCTCCGGGGGCCGGCGCCGCTGCTGGGACAGCACACCGCTGAAGTCCTCGAAGAACTGGGCTATGCGCGCGCAGCCATCGACGCGCTGGCCGGGGAAGGAGTGATCAGGCTGTGTCCGTCTCCGTCGAGGTAGCCGGCGCGGTGGCACGGGTGACCGTCCACCGCCCCGAAGCCCGGAACGCGATGACGTTCGCCATGTACGACGCCTTCTATGAAGCCTGCGAGTCGCTGGACGCCCATCCCGACGTGCGGGTGGCCGTGGTGCGCGGCGGAGGCGGGACCTTCATCGCGGGGACCGATATCCGCGAGTTCCAGAGCGTCCGGACCCAGGAGGAGACGCTGGCGTACGAGCGCCGCCTGGATGTCGTCGTCGGCCGGCTCGAGCGCATGACCAAGGTCACCATCGCCGCCATCGAGGGCTCGGCCACCGGCGGCGGGTTCACCATCGCGCTGGCCTGCGACCTGCGCTATGCGGCCTCAGGCGCCCGGCTGGGCGTCCCGATCGCGCGGACGCTGGGCAACTGCCTCTCGATGAGCAACTACAGCCGTTTGGTCGACGCCGTGGGACCGGCGCGCGCTAGGGACCTGCTGCTCACGGCGCGCCTGCTGTCGGCCGAGGACGCCCAGGCGATCGGCCTGGTGAACGCCGTCGTCCCCGCCGTTCAACTGGAGCGCCACATCGAAGAGGTCGCCGCCACGATCTGCCAGCATGCCCCCCTGACCATCCAGGTCTCAAAGGAAGCCATCCGCCGGGTATTGGAGCGCCGCCGGCTTGTCGAGGGCGACGACCTGATCCTCCGGTGCTACATGAGCGAAGACTTCCGGGAAGGGATCAGCGCCTTTCTGGACAAGCGGCCGCCGGTGTGGAAGGGCCGCTGAGCCGGCAAGCACGACGTGTCTGCGCGCGATGGGCTGAGCGTCCCGCCGAAGAAGGAGGAGACGCCAGCGGTCCCGATGAATCCACGGGCAACATCACAGATGGCCTGCAATCAGGGCCGCACGACCCGGGGAGGAAGATTCTATGCAACGGTCACGGCTCTTCGCCCTTTCTGCGGCGGCGCTGATCCTGATCGCCGCCATTGCCCTCGCGCCCGTCCCGCACGCGGGCGCCCAGCAAAAGATCATCATCCGGTTCGGGCACGTGGGCTTCCCGGACTCGCTGTTCGATCTGACCGCCAGGGAGTACGCGAAACGCGTTAACCAGGAACTGGGCGGACGGGTGGAGATGCGCGTCTTCCACTCCAGCCAGCTGGGCACCGACGAAGACATGATCCGGGGGGTCCGGGTCGGCGCGCTGGAGATGTTTCTGCCGTCCACCATTATGAGCTCGGTCGACGACGCGTACGGCGTGTTCGAAATGCCGTACATCATCGTCAACCGGCGGCACATGAAGAACGTCGCGGAGAGCCCGGAGGTGAAGAAGTTCCTGTTCGACCCCCAGCCGGTGAGGGGGCTGCGCCTGCTGGGGTTCTGGGAGAACGGGTTCCGGCACGTCACCAACAACGTCCGCGCCATCAACAAGCCGGACGACCTGCGGGGCATCAAGCTGCGCATCCCGCGCGGCGTCTGGCGGCAGAAGATGTTCCAGGCGTATGGCGCCAACCCCACGCCCATGGCCTTCGCGGAGGTCTTCTCCGCGCTGCAGACCGGCGTGATGGACGGGCAGGAGAACCCGCTGGCGCAGATCTGGGGGGCGAAGTTCCACGAGGTGCAGCGCTACCTGTCCATGACCGGGCACGTCTACACGCCGGCCTACCCGACGGCCGGTGAGCGCTGGTGGCAGTCGGTGCCCGCAGACATTCGGATCGTGCTGCGGCGCATCGCGGAGGAGGTCGGCGACGTCGCCCGCGCCGGGGGCGATCGGCTGGACAATTCGCTGATCGCCGACATGCAGAAGGCCAACCCGCGCCTGCAGGTCAATGACGTCGACAAGCGGGCGTTCATCGCCGCGTCCGAGAAGATCTACGAGGAGTTTGCCAAGACTGTGCCCAACGGCCCGCAACTCATCAGGCTGATCCAGTCGCTGCGCTAGCCCATGATCGCTGAGGACCGCGGCCGGGGCGGGGCGACCATCTCCCCCCGGCCGTCGGGGATCGCGCAGGCGGCGGCCGTTCTGGTCTCCGTCCTCGAGGTCTACTGCGTCATCCAGATGGTGGCCATGGCCGCCATCGTCCTGACGGGCGTCTGGTACCGGTACGTCGTGCAGCGGGCGCTGCCCTGGTACGACGAGTTCGCGGAGTTCCTGCTGGTCTGGCTGACGTTCTACGGGTCCGTCCTGGCCGCGCAGCGCGATGCCCACATCGGCTTTGAGACACTGACCGACCTCCTGCCCGCGCGGGCGCGGCGCGTGGTGGCCGTCGCCGCCGATGTCGTGATCCTGATCGTGCAGGCGGCCCTCTTCTACTACGGGATGTCGCTGGTGCGGGCCGCCGCCTTCGACACCGCCGTCTCGATCCGCGCGGTGCGGCTGTCCTGGATCTACAGCGCCATCCCCGCCAGCGGCGCCCTGATGTTCCTGATCGGGCTGGCGCGGCTGGCCGGCCTGGCCCCGCGGCGCACATGAGCGGCGCGGTCATCGCCCTCATCGTCGTCCTGACCGTTCTGCGGGTGCCGATCGGGTACGCCCTGCTGGCCGCCGTGCTGGCGGCGCTGGTGCTCGGCGGGGGCACCGATCCGGCGGTGATCCCATTGCAGCTCTTCTCGGGGGCCGCGAAGTTCCCGCTGCTCGCGATCCCGCTCTTCATCCTGGCCGGGGGCATGATGAACTCGTCGGGCATCTCGCTGCGCATCATCAACCTGGCGTCGGCCGTCGTCGGCCACATCCGCGGCGGCCTGGCCATGGTGAACGTCGTCGACTCGATGTTCTTTGCTGAGATCTCGGGCTCGGCGGTCGCCGACGTCGCCGCGCTGGGCAGCATCATCATCCCGGCGATGGTGAAGAAAGGGTACACGCCGGCGTTCACCGCGGCGCTGACCTCGGTGACCGCCTCGCTGGCGATCATCATCCCGCCCAGCATCCCCATGATCCTCTACGCTGTCATCGCCGGGACGTCCGTGACGCGCCTGTTCCTCACCGGGTTCGCGCCCGGGGTCATCGGCGGGCTGCTGATGATGGCGGTCGTATACTACAAGGCGCGGAAGTACGGCTTCCCGGTGGAAGAGGCCTTCTCGTTCCGGCGACTGGCGGCGACCTTCCGGGACGCGGGCTGGACGCTGGCGCTCCCGGTGATCATCCTGGGCGGGATGTTCGGCGGCATCGTCACCGCCACCGAGGCCGCGGGGCTGGCGGTGCTGGCGGCCTTTATCATCGGGACGTTTCTCTACCGGGAGATGAACTTCCGGCAGCTCTGGACCATCACGCTGGACGGTGTGGTGCAGACCGCGTCCGTGATGCTCATCGTGGCGGCCTCAGCGGTACTGGGCTGGTACCTGACGAACGAGCAGGTGCCCCAGCGG
>JACQHU010000064.1 GCA_016198805.1 Armatimonadota bacterium | reverse complement strand
CTGGGCGCAGACCCGGCGGCGCCTGCCGGTCCCATACCAGTGGCGGGCGCGCATGCCCCTGATCGGGGTGGTGGAGTTGATCGGCGGCATCGTCACCGGTGAGAGCCGCGACGTGCCGGCGCCGTTGCCATTCGTGGGAGGCCGGTTCGCCGGCGCCGAGACCGTCGCCAGGGCCTTCCGGGCGGCCGAGCGGCATCCCGGCGTTCGCGCCGTCGTGTTTCATGTGGACTCCCGCGGAGGCTCGGCGCTGGCTAGCGATCAGATCTGGCGCGAGGTCGAACGCATCAAAGGAAAGAAGCCGGTCGTGGCGTTCATGGGGAACGTCGCGGGTTCCGGCGGCTACTATGTCTCGTGTGGGGCCAGCCGGATTATCGCCCAGCCGGCGACGATCACCGGGTCAATCGGGGTGATCACCGGCAAGATGACCGCGCAGGGGCTCTTCGCGCGGCTCGGCCTCAACCGCGAGGTGGTCGCCCGAGGCGAGGCGGCCACCATCGAGTCGGGATTCCGGCCATTCACGCCGGAGCAGCTGGAACGCGTGCGCCGCGAGATGCACGCGGCCTACCGGCGCTTCGTCGCCAAAGTGGGAGCGGGCCGCGGGAAGCCGGAGGCCGACGTTGAGGCGATCGCCCGTGGTCGGGTGTGGACCGGCCGTCAGGCGCTGGAGCGTGGGCTAGTGGACGAACTCGGAGACTTCACGCTGGCGGTGCGCCGGGCGCGCGAGATGGCCGGCCTTCCGGCGACGGCCCCGGTGCGCACCGTGACGATCAGCCCTCCCCAGGCCGCCGGCGTGCCGTCATCGGCCCGGCCGACCGTGGTCCCCGCCGGCGCGCCGCTGGACGCCATAGCCGCGCTTATCGACGCGTGGCGGGCCCTGCGGGATCTGACGCGCGAGGGCGCGCTGCTGATCATGCCGGGGTTCGACGAGCTGCCGTTCTAGGCGATGTACTGACATGCACTGGGGGACTCCTACGATACGATCTGCGGGCGAGATCATGAGCAGCCCCGCCGTCACCATCGACGCGGGCGCGACCGTGGCCGAAGCGCTGGATACGATGCGCGACCACGGCATCTCCAGCCTGGTGGTCAGGCCGGATGCGCCCGGGCGTGACCACGGGATCGTCACCAAGCGGGACATCCTGACGAAGGTCGTCGTGCGTGACCTGGACCCCGAGGGGCTGCTCGTCCGCGACATCATGAACGCGCCGTTGATCACGATCAGAGCGCATTGGGGTCTGGAGGAAACCTCCGCGCTGATGGCGGCGGCCGGCATTCGCCGGGTGGCGGTGGTGAGGGGAGACGAGATCCTGGGTGTGGTGAGCGACACCGACATCTTCACGGCGCTGGAAGCGCAAGACTGGAGCGCCGCCCGCGCGGCGCGCAAGGCGCGCGTCGCGCGGCAGGTCGCCTCGGGGGCGGAGGCCAGGACAGTAGCCGATCTCATGTCCAGCCCCGTGCTGACGATTTCGCCCGACGCCACCGTGCGCGACTGCATCCGGCGGATGCTGGATCACGGGGTCTCGAGCCTGCTGGTGGAGGCCGGTCCGTCGCCCAACTTTGGGATCATCACCAAGCGGGATATCATCACCAAGGTGATCGCCCGGGGGAAAGACCGCGGGGCCGTCCTGGTGCAAGAGGTGATGTCGATCCCGCTGCGGACGGTGCCGCACGACGCCGGGATTCAGGAGTGTTCGGCCAGGATGGCCCGGGAGCGCATGCGCCGCCTGCCGGTCGTCCGGGAAGAGGAGATCGTCGGCATCATCAGCGACAGCGATATCTTTGCCGCCGCCGAGGCGCGGCGGTGGAGGGGACGGCGGCGCCGCCCCACGCTGCATACCGTGGCCGATGTCATGCAAACCCCGGCGACAGGCGTCCGCAGTGACCAGACGGTCGCCGATGCCCTGGCGCTGATGAAGGAACGGCATATAGAGAGTCTGCTCGTGCGACCGCAGGAGGCCGGCCGGCCCTGGGGCCTGCTGACCCGGCAGGAGATCGTCAGCCGCGTCCTGGCCCGGCATCAGGATCCCAGGACGGTCCCCGTGCACACGGTGATGCGCAGCCCGGTGGTCACCGTCTCGCCGGAGACATCGCTGTGGGAGTGCTCGGCCCGCATGGCCTCCTCCGGCGCCCCGGTGCTCCCGGTGGTGCAGGGCGGGGAGGTCATCGGGACGGTGAGCGACGCCGACATCTTCACCGCCATTGAGGAGCGCGGCTGGGGCGTGGACTGATCGGGAGCCCCGGCCCCCGCCGGGATGGGAGGAGAGGCCCTCTCGTCACCGAACCCAAACCAGGTGCCGGGGCCGATGTTCCCTCCATCTCCGCAGCCTCCCCTGCGCGTACGCGTGCTGCGTAGCGGCAGCGCCGGCAACGCTATCCTGGTCGAGGCCGGATCCGCGCGGCTCCTGGTCGATGCCGGCCTTCCTGCCGAGACGATTCTCAAGGAACTGGACGAATCCGGGCTCGCCGCGCCGCTGACGGCGATCCTGCTGACCCACGAGCATGACGACCACACGAGGGGCGTGGTGGCGGTGGCACGGGCCACCGGCGCTGCTGTCCTGGCCAACGAACCGACTCTGCGGGCGGCGGGGGCGGCGCTGGCCGGCGCCGCGGTCGACCTCTTCCGCTCGGACCACCCGTTTCGGATCGGCCCGGTAGAGGTCACGCCCTTCGTGCTGCCGCACGACGCCGCCGAGCCCGTGGGGTTCGTGCTCGCCTCCGATGGCCTCAGGGTCGCCGTGGCCTGCGACCTGGGCGAGGTCACGGACGTCCTCCTCGACCACGCGCGGGGGGCCGACCTGTTCGTCATCGAGGCCAACTACGACGTGCGGCTGCTGGCCGTATCGGCCTATCCATGGTTCCTGAAAAACCGCATCATCGGGACGCGGGGACATCTGTCCAACGAAGGCGCGGCGCGGGCCGCCGTCGGCGCCGCCACCGGGGCCCCCCAGACGGTCCACCTCGTCCACCTCAGCGAGGTGAACAACCTGGCGCCGCTGGCCCGGGACACGGTGCGGGCCGCGCTCGCGGCCGAAGGGCTGGGCACTGTCCGTGTGGAGGCGGTGCGGCCCAACGCCGGCGGGCCGTGGTGGACCCCGGCCGTGGTTCCTGCGCCCGCGGGATGAGGGTCAGGGAGTCGCTCTTCCACGGCGAGACCGCGACGCTGCGCCGCCACGCCGTGCAGATCCTGGGCGCCGGCGTGGCGGCGGCCGATCCGGGGACCGGCGTGCACCGGGCCGTCCGGCTGCAGGGAGACCGGCTCGTCGTCAACGGCCGTGCATACGATCTGGCGACCGGCCGGGTGTTTGTAGTGGGAGCCGGGAAAGCCTCCGCCCGGATGGCCGCGGCGCTGGAGGAGATCCTGGGCGATCGCCTGACGAGCGGTGCGGTCATCACCAAGTACGGGTACGGGTGGTCACTGCGGCGCATCATGCTGATCGAGGCCGGCCACCCGCTGCCTGATGCCGCCGGCCATGGGGGTGCCAGGCGGATTGCGGAGATCGCGGACGCCGCCGCATCAGACGACCTGATCTTCGTGGTGATCTCCGGAGGCGGCTCGGCGCTGCTGCCGATGCCGGCCGGCGGGATCACCCTGGAGGAGAAAACGGCGGCGACCGATCTGCTGCTCCGCTCGGGAGCGACGATCAGCGAGGTGAACGCGGTCCGAAAGCATCTCTCGAGAATCAAGGGAGGACAGCTGGCCCGCCTCGCCGCGCCTGCCCGCGTCGTGACGCTGATCCTGTCGGACGTCCTGGGCAATCCGCTGGATGCGATCGCGTCCGGTCCCACGGTCCCCGATCCGACGACGTTCGCCGACGCGCTGGCGATCGTCGACCGGTTTGTCCTGCGCGGGCACCTGCCCGCATCCGTCCTTGGGCATCTTGAACAGGGGGCAGCCGGGCTGATCCCGGAGACCCCGAAGCCCGGCGATCCGGTGTTCGCCGGGGTGCAGACCGTCATCGTGGGCGATATCACGGTAGCGGCCGCCGCCGCGGTGGAGCGCGCCCAGGCGCTGGGCTACCGCACGCGGCTGCACGAGACGAACGCGCAGGGGGAGGCGCGCGAGGTCGGCGCCCGGTTCGGGACCATGGTCCGCGACGCACGGGCCTCCGCCCCGCCTGAAGCGCTGCCCCTCTGCCTGGTGATGGGAGGGGAAACGACGGTGACGGTGCGCGGGACCGGCCGCGGAGGGAGGAATCAGGAACTGGCGCTCGCAGCCGCGGGGCCGATCGCCGGCCTGCCGCAGACCCTGGCGGCGGCCTTCGGGACGGACGGCACCGACGGTCCGACCGACGCGGCCGGCGCGGTGGCCGACGGGGCGACGCTGGCGCGGGCCCGCGCCCGGGGGCTCGATCCGGACGAGGCCCTGCGCACCAACGACGCGTATCCGTTCTTCGCGGCGCTGGACGACCTGATCATCACGGGACCGACGCACACGAACGTGGACGACCTTTGGCTCGGACTTATGGGACAGGCGCCGGCCGGCGGCTCCCGGACAGCCTCATGAACGTGCTCTTCTGCGTTGCCGAGGCGGCGCCGTTTGCCAAGACCGGCGGCCTGGCGGATGTCGCGGGCGCGCTGCCTGCGGCGTTGCGCCGCAACGGCGTCGACGTCCGCGTGATGATGCCGCACTACCGCGGCATCTCGCGGCAGGGACTGCAGCCGGTCATGCGCGCCCGGAGCGAGATCGGGGGCACCGACATCGAGGGCGCCGTCTGGCTGGGCGCCTTTCCCAACGGCACGCCGGTCTACCTGCTCGATGCGGCCCCTCTGTATGACCGGGCCGGCCTGTACGGCGAGGGCGGCCGGGACTACGACGACAACCTGGTGCGGTTTGTCTTCTTCTGTCAGGCCGCGGTGGTGCTGATGCGCGATGGGTGGGCACCGGACCTGGCGCACTGCCACGACTGGCACTCGGCGCTCCTGCCCGCCTACCTGCGGATGCACCGGAGCCGGGTGCCGACACTCTTCACCGTCCATAACCTGGCGCACCAGGGGACCTTTCCGGCCGAGCAGTTTCCCATCACCGGCCTGCCCCACGAGGCGTTCACGCCGGACGGGGTGGAGTTCTACGGGAAGCTCAACGTGATGAAGGCGGGGCTGATCTCCTCCCACGCGCTCAGCACGGTCAGCGAGACCTACGCGAAGGAGATTCAGACCGAGGAATACGGGATGGGGCTGGACGGCCTGCTGCGGGCGCGGTCGGCCGACCTGTTCGGCGTGCTGAACGGCGTCGACTACTCCCTGTGGGATCCCTCAGTTGATCCCTCTATCCCCGCCAGGTACTCCACCGACGATCTGGCGGGGAAGTCCGTGTGCAAGGCGAGCCTGCAGCACGACCTGGGCCTGCCGGTGGACGCCCGGGTACCGCTCATCGGGACCGTGGCGCGGCTGGTCTCGCAGAAGGGGTTCGATCTGGTCGCCTCCGGCCTGGACGCCATCGTGAGCATGGGCGCCCAGGTCGTCATCCTGGGGACCGGCGATCCCGCCTACGAGGCTGCCTTCCGCGCCGCCCAGTCACGGATCCCGCACCAGGTCAGGGCGCTCATCGGCTTCGACGAACGTCTGGCCCATCGGATCGAAGCCGGCGCCGACATCTTCCTGATGCCGTCCCGGTTCGAGCCGTCGGGTCTCAACCAACTCTACAGCCTCCGCTACGGCACCGTGCCGGTGGTGCGGCGCACCGGCGGGCTGGCGGACAGCATCGTGGACGTGACCCCGGAGAACCTGCACCTGGGCCGGGCCAACGGCTTTGTCTTCGACCACTACTCCACCGAGGCGCTGGTGGCGACGGTCGGCCGTGCTATCGCCGCCTACCGCGACCAGGGACTGTGGCGGTGGCTGCAGCAGGTCGGCATGCGGGCGGACTTCTCCTGGGATCGCGCCGCGGAGCGATACCTGGCGTTGTATGCCGTCACCGCCGATCGGGCGGCAAAGTGGCGGTAGTGGGAAGAACACGAAGGGGAGACCCCCTCGGGGGGAGTCTGGTATCATGGCAGGGTATTCGACCAGGGTGAGGTGACTGCTGTTGCCGGAGCTGCGCAGCGATCCGATCTCGGGCCGCTGGGTCATTATCGCGACCGAACGAGCGGCCAGACCCCACGATTTCACTCCTCCTCAGGAAGAGGGCAACGATCAGGAGCAGTGCCCCTTCTGCCCGGGCCGTGAGGACCGGACGCCGCCGGAGGTCTTTGCCATCCGGGAGCCGGGGACCGCGCCGAATGGGCCCGGCTGGCGCGTCCGCGTGGTGTCCAACAAGTTCCCCGCGCTGCGCATCGAAGGCGAGACGACGCCCAGCCCGCTGGGCATCTACACGCGCATGGACGGGGTCGGCGCCCACGAGGTCATCATCGAGACGACCGACCACG
>JACQHU010000006.1 GCA_016198805.1 Armatimonadota bacterium | reverse complement strand
CTAACCTTCAGGTCCCCCACCATCTCGGAGTGATAGGTGCACTGCATCTTGTACGTGCCCGGCTTGTCGATCTTCACCTTGAACTTACTCTCCTGCCCGGCATTCACCACCATGTCGGTCGAGAAGTCCTGGCCGACCGCATCCTTCGCCTCGACGATCAGGTTGTGGACGGTCTCGCCCTTGTTCACAAACACGATCTCGTGTTCCGTCCCGGCCTTGATCTCAACCGTCGTGGGCTCGTAGACGTTGTCCTTGCCGACGACCGTGATCGGCGCCCCGGCTGCCGGCTGGGTCGGCTGAGCCGGTTGCTGTGCTGGCCGGCCGCCGCAGCCGGCCGCAATCGCCGCAGCCAGGGCCACGGCTACCCACCACATGCGTGTGCGCATTCGCCTTCCCCCTCTGTTGGAATGGCCGTTTTCCACGCGGCCACCCTGAAGGGTATCGCGTTATCCTCCGCGGAGCAAGGGGGCAAGTGGCCGCCATGAGCCAGACGCCAAATTAGTCGGGTTGCAGCAGGACCTTCAGCGCTCGGTGCCGCCGCTTGTCCAGCGCTACCTCGACGGCCTGACGGTACTCGGGAAGGGGGAACCGGTGCGTGATCAGGGGCAAGAGATCGACGCGCCCCGACGCCACCAGTTCCATGGCCAGGTCCATCGACCGGACGGTCCGTCCGTCCACCCGCTCCTGCGCGTAGGCGAAGGTCCCCCGCACGGCGATCTCCCGCAGCCAGATCGGCGTCCAGTCCACGCCGCGCGGCACGGCGGCCAGGCCGGCCAGCACCACGGATCCGCCCGCACGGGTCAGCCGCAGGGCATCGTCGATGCTGCGCGAGGTACCGACGCACTCCAGCGTGACGTCGGCGCCGCCGGTGAGGACCGGCGGCCCCAGCAGCGGCCGCAGGACGCGGGCGTCGGTCAGGCGGGCGATCTCCCGGTAGTGAGCGCCGCCTATCGGGGGAATGACTTCCGCAGCGCCCAGCCGGCGGGCCAGGTCGGCTTGGTGCGCGTGTCGGGCCAGAACCAGAGTGCGCGAGGCAGGCCGCAGCGCCCGCAGCGCCGCCACGGCCGCAAGGCCGATCGCGCCGGCGCCGACGACCAGCACGGTGACCGACCCCTCCGGCACATAGCGGAGGATCGGATGCACCGCGACGGCCAGCGGCTCTACCAGGACCGCCTGATCGTCGGAGAGATGATCGGGCACCGGGATCAAGCGCGACCGGTGCGCCAGCATGAACTCCCCCCAGGAGCCGCCCACATCACGGCAGGCGCCGTGGCCCAGGCCGGGAGCCAGCGCGCCCTCGGCGAACCGGCTGCAGAGGTTGTAGGCCCCCCGCGCGCACGCCGGGCAGGGCTCGGCGAACCCCCGCGTGGCGCAGGGCAACAGCGGCTCCACCACCACCCGGCGGCCGACGTCCACGCCTGACCCTGCACCGGCCTCGACCACCACCCCCACGTTCTCGTGCCCGATGACGAACGGCATCGAGGCGTAGACCGACGCCGAGGGGCTGGTCTCCAGGAGCACCAGATGCAGGTCGCTGCCGCAGATGCCGCCTCGGGTGACGCGCACCTTCACCCACTCGGAACCCGGCAGCGGCGGGTCGGGCACGTCGGATAGCCGGATGGGGCTGATCGCGCTCAGGTAGGCATGACGCCAGAGGCGGCCGAGACCGCGCGTGACGAGATAGCGAGGGATGGTGATGTCAGCGACGACGGCCTTCATCACACGAAGCCCTCCCGCCGGATCCTGGGGCGCCCCGTGATCGCCGCTGCTGCCTGGATGACGTTGCGCAGCAGCAGCAGGTTGGTCACGGCGCCGACCCCGCCCGGGACCGGCGTAATAGCCCCGGCCACCCGGCTGACCTCGTCGAAGGCCACGTCTCCGACGGTCCGGCGCCTGGGCCGGCCCCGCTCGTCAGAGGCCGGCTGACCCGCGGCGTCGAGCACCGGCACGACGCTGATGCCGACGTCGACGACGATCGCGCCCGGCTTCACCATCTCGGCCTTGATGAACTCGGCCTTCCCCATGGCCACGATGAGGATGTCAGCCCGCCGCGTGTGAGCCGCCAGGGTGCCGGCCTTCCAGGTGAAGGAGTGCACGGTGGTCACCGTCGCGTTGCGCTGCAGGGCCATCAGATAGGCGGGTTTCCCGACGATGTTGCTGCGTCCGACGATGACCAGGTCTTTCCCCTGGAAGGCGCTGGCCGGATCGATGCCGCGGCTCCTGAAATAGCGCTCCAGCAGCTCGAAGCAGGCCCAGGGGGTCGCTGGATACAGGACCGGCTGCCCGAGCACCAGCCTGCCGGCATTGATCGGATGCAGGCAGTCGATGTCTTTCGCCGGGTCGAGGGCCTCCAGGACCGCGCCTTCCGGCACCCCGGCGGGAAACGGGCGCAGAGGCAGGATCCCATGCACGGAAGGATCCGCCGCCAGGTCGCGCACGGCGGCCAGCACGTCCGCCAGCGGCGCCTCGGCCGGCATGGTGACGTCGCGGTACTTCACGCCGGCTTCGCCAGCGGCGCGCTCCAGTTGCCGGCGGTACAGCCTGGCCCCGGCGTCGTCGCCCACCAGCGCCGTGGCCATGCCGGGAACCACTCCGCCCTCGGCCAGCGCCGCCACGTCCGCCTGTACCTGGGCCTTGATCTCTGCGGCTACAGCCGCCCCGTCAATGATGTCGGCCACGGCGGTCACCCGATCCTCTCCCTGGCGATCCGAAGCGCGTGATCGCGCGCTGCCCGGATGCGCTCCAGGCGGCTCTCGATCTGTCCCCACAGCGGTTCGGCCTCTGCCGGTGAGCCCATCGGGCCCAGGTTGATCCTCACGTTGAGCGCGGCGCTCTGGGCGGCCGCATCCGCCAGGATCGCCGCGACGGCCGCGTCGCTGACGACCTGGACGTTGCCCTTCTCCGCCACGACCTGGCTCCACCCGGCGACCTCCTCGCATAGCCCGACGACCTCGGCCGGAACCTGCGCCGCATCCCGCAGGGCTGCCTGGGTGGCCTGCTTCCGCGCGGCCTTCTGCTCGTCGGTCTCGCGGGGGAGCCGGTAGGCCGCCATCACGCGGCGGAACGCCTCGGCGTCACGGTCGATGGCTGCGACAAGCTCCGCGCGCAGCGCCTCGCCGCGCGCCCGCGCCTGCTCCATCTGGGCCTGCACCGCCGCGTACCTGTCCTTCCCGATGGTCAGGTTGGTGACCATGCTCACCAGCGCGGCGGCGGCGGCGCCCACCAGGGCGGCCGCCGAACCGCCGCCGGGCTCCGGCGCGCTCGAGGCCAGCCGCGCGAGAAACTCGTCAATCGACAGTTCGGGGTACATGGCCCCTCCTCAGACGATGGATGTTGCGGTCATGGGCTGGGGCTCACCGACATCCTGGCGAGAGCACCCTCAGGGGCCGCGGACAGGCCCAGCAGATGAACCCGGACGGGCCCGGCCACATGAAACGAGCCGGCGGCGCAGACCAGGTCTTCGGGTGAGGCGATGCGCAACGCCTCGTCCACGGCGTCGATGGGATCCTCCACGACGCGCACCTCCGGGACCAATCCGCGAAAGACGGCGGCCACGTCCGCCGCCGGGATCGCGCGGGGATCCTGGGCGCGCGTGGCGATCAGCACCGCCGCGCGCGGGCCGATGACGTCCGCGATGCCGGCCAGGTCCTTGCTGCCGAGCAACCCGATCACGAGCAGCAACCGGTGCGCGCCGAACACCTCGTCGAGAACTGCGCGCAGCGCCCGGAACGAGACGACGTTGTGCGCCACATCGACAATCACCAGGGGATGCTGGCGGACCACCTCGATCCGGGCCGGCCAGCGCAGATCGGCCAGCCCGGCGCGGATGGCTACCTCCTGCACATCGAACCCCTCAGGGCCCAGCGCTTCGACGACGCCGATGGCGGCGGCGGCGTTTTGAGCCTGGTGCCGGCCCAGCAGCTGCACGCTGAGATCCCTGTAGGTCTGCCGCGGGGTGCGGACCGTAAAGCGCGTGCCCGCCGGCGAGACCAGCCGCGTGCGGTAGCGGATCTCGCGGCCCACGCGCACCAGCGCCGCGCCCACTGCCCGCGCCGCCTCCTCGATGACCGCGGCCGCCGCAGGCGCCTGAGGCACCGCGACCACACGACCGGACGGCCGCATGATGCCGACGTCTTCGGAGGCGATCTGCCGCATCCGGGTGCCCACGAGTTCGGTGTGGTCGTACCCGATGGTGGTGATGACCGAGACCCGCGGATCGACCACGTTGGTGGCGTCGAGGCGGCCGCCGATCCCGACCTCGATCACGCCCAGGTCCACGGCCTGCCGGGTGAAGTGCACGAATGCCAGCGCCGCCGCCGCTTCAAAGTAGCTGGGCGGCCAGCCCGGTCCTCCCTCACCCCGGGCGATGGCGGTCCGGATCTCATCCACGCGCCTGGCAAACTCGTCGGGCGGAATCAGCGCGCCGTTGATCTGAAACCGCTCCCGGACGTCGACCAGGTGCGGCTTCGTGTAGAGGCCGACGCGGTATCCTGCGGCCTGCACGGCCGCGGCGATCATCGCCGCCGTGGAGCCCTTGCCCTTGGTCCCGGCCACCAGCACGGCTGGAAAGCCTCGCTCGGGGTTCCCCAGCAGACCGCAGAGATGCCGCATCCGCTGGAGTCTCTGGAGCGCGTATGGGGTCGGGCCGGGCGGGCGGGCCGCCAGCAGGCTGAGAAGGAAGTCGCATGCCTCCTGGTAGGTCATCGCGGCACCGCGCGCCGCCCGCGGCCCTGGCGGTCCAGCCGCCGCCCGCGCGACCGGCACGTCAGGACATCGGGACGCGCGGAATGATCCGGCCCTCGATCCGTTCGAGGATGTCCTGGATGCTCGGCCCGGTGATCGTCAACCCATGGTTGCGCAGGCCAACCACGGCCCGGGTGGGATCAAGGCTGGCGGCCACCAGATCGGAGACGGCCTGGGCCAGTTCTCGCGTGCCGCAGGGGTACTGGACCTGCGTCGAGGGCACCCCGTCCATCCAGGCGTGGACGTGGATGATGGCGCCGACGCCCGGGTGGCTGGTGTAGATCATCCAGTGTTCGATGGCGTCTACCGAGACCCGGCGGGGTTCCACCATGGGCGGGACGCTGAGCAGGATGACGTTGCGCCCGGCATCATACCCTTTCACGATCAGGAAGTCGCGCCCGATCACCTTGAGGTTGCCCTTGTTCACCCCGCTGGCGCTCATCCAGAAGCGCGTGGCGTCCCTGCGGGCGCTCAGGTTGCCGTAGGACAGGCCGCCGATGCCGAAGAGGCGCTTGACGTGGGCGAGATCGCGCGGCGAGAGGAGTTCCTCGATGGGGAACGCGGCGGGCAGCAGCCGCAGCGCGTCCAGCCGCCGGCCGGCTTCCGCCAGGGCGGCCGTGAGCTCGTCGCCGCCCCACAGTTCCGGTTCCAGATCGGGATGGAACTCGTTGTTGATCACCAGCTGCGCCGACGCCAGCGGGAAGAGACGCTCGTAGACCTTCTCAAAGAAGATCCGGTCGTCGGACTCCTCGATGGTGAAGTACCCCTGCTCCAGCGTCACGACGTAGGCGAGGGCGCGGCCGTTCCGGGGCACCAGGTAGATGACCATGTTGCCCAGCGTCCGCACCAGCAGCGGGTAGATCGCCGGCAGGATGTCTCCCTCCGGGGCCGGCCCTTCGACCACCGACACCACAAACGAGGCCTGCGCCCGACGCCTGAAGGGCCGCGGGACCTCCCGGTCGACAAAGTGCAGCACGATGCGCGGGGCGCGATCGGGTGAGGTCTGCTCCAGTCCCTGCGCGAGCATAACGCGTCGCAGGCCGTCCGCAAACCACCGCTGCGTAGGGGTTCGTGGATGCCCGGCGCTGGCGAAGGTCATTTCCGTTTCCTCCCAGGCACGCGAGCTCTCAACCGTCCCTTCTCAACATCCCCTATTATGCGACATTCTCGAGCGCCACACACCGGGTTCCGATGGGTCTGCTCGGTCAGCGGGCCCGCACCAGGACAAACGCCGCCAGGTCCAGGAGGCTATCTTTCGCCTGGCTGTCCGGCACTGGCGCCAGAGCCGCCGTGGCGCGGTCAGCAAACCGCCGCGCGACATCCAGCGCATACCGGACGCCGCCGTAGCGGTCGACGAGCGTGCGCAGCTCCTGAAGCGCTCCGTCCCCGGAGGCCCTCCGGACCAGCGCCCGCAGGCGATGCCGGTCCTCTTCCGACGCGTCCCGCAGCGCCGCGATCACCGGCAGCGTGACCTTGCCCGCGTCGATGTCGCTGCCGATGGGCTTGCCCAACGCCTCGGGGTCGCCGACGAGATCCAGGGCGTCGTCGGTGATCTGGAAGCACATGCCCCACTGCAGGCCGAACTCGGCCAGCGCGCGGGCGGTCTCCTCGGATGCCCCGGCGATGAGCGCCCCGGACCGGCAGGCCGCCGAGAACAGCATGGCCGTCTTCCCCTCGATGATCTCGAAGTAGGTCACCTCATCTTCGTGCGGCTCCCCGCCGACTTTCACCGCCTGAATCTCGGCCTGGCTCATCCTGACGGCGGCCTGCGCGATGGTCGGCGCCACTTCGGGGTGGCGGATCCGGCTCACGAGGTCGAAGGCCGTGGCGAACAGGTAGTCGCCCAGCAGGACCGCGACCTGATTCCCCCACAGCATGTTGACGGTGGCGGTGCCCCGCCGGAGGTCGGCGGCATCGATGACGTCATCGTGGATCAGTGACGCGATGTGGATCAACTCGACGGTCCCGGCCAGCCACAGGCGCTGCTCATCGGCACCCCCGCAGGCCCCCGCGGCGAGCAGCGCCAGCGCCGGGCGCACCAGTTTCCCTCGCGTGGCCAGCACGTGCCCGACCAGTTCGCCGATAAACGGATCGTCGGTCGCCAGTTCCCGGTGCAGGAGGAGGTTGAGGGCCTGCAGGTCGGCCGCGACGGGTCGATAGATCTGTTCCAGATCGAACGCCATCTACGGGGTCACCTTGATCGTTGTGACCATGCCGGCCTCCCGGTGCCCGGGGATATTGCAGATCGCCGTGTAGTCCCCAGGGGTCAGGTCAACGGTCAGCTGCTTCGCTTCGCCGGACCTGATGGCCTCCACATCGGCGCCGGGTGCGTTCTCGATGACAAAGTTGTGCTCGACGCCGCCCTCGTTCCTGATGTGGAACGTGACCCGCCCGGCCCGGACCTGCAGCGGTGACGGCTCAAACGCCCACTCTCTGGCGATCACGTCCACGATCGCCCCCGGCGGCCGGCCATCAGGCGGCGCGGGACGGCGGCAGCCCGCGATCCCGACCCCCGCGGCGACCACGAGCACGGCCGCCTTCCACCGCCCCATCGCCCGGCGTCTCCTGCCTAGGCTTCCGCGATGAGCCCAAACGACGCGACGAAGGCGAGCAGAAGGAACACGAACAGGTAGAAGAGCAGGTACGCCAGCCAGACGCGCAGCGGGCGCTTCATCTTCAACTCCCCTCGGCGGGGGCGGCCGCCGCCCGTCGCGCCGGCGCGGCGCCTTTGGAGGCCGGCCCGATCTGGCGCAGCCGTTCGAGCAGCGCGGCGATCTCCCCGAGGAAGGCCTCCCGGTCGTGCAGGCCGTGGGCCAGCATCGACAGCCGCTCCGGCTCGACTTTCCGACGCTGAAGCCGGCGCTGCAGCTGGTCGACCCGCTCCCGCATCAGGTAGTTGCCCTCGCGGTTGAGGCAGTCGCCGTACGGGCATCCGACCACGAACACGGCGTCGGCGCCGGCCTTGAGCGCATCCTCCAGCCATGCCGGCCGGATGAAGCCCGAACACGGGACGCGGATCAGCACGACCGACGGATGCGAGGTCAGCCGGCCGCGCTCGTCGGTCAGATCCCCGGTGGCGACGGCCCAATCACAGACGAACCCCACCACCTTGGGGCTCCAGGCCTGTGCGGACGCGCCGGAGGCGCTGCTCATGCGGGCACCGTCTCGGCGGCCCGCACCGCCTCTTCCACCCGGCGGGTGACGTCGCTCTCCAGCATCCCCGGCAGCTCCAGCGCTTCAAACGGGCACGCGCCGATGCAGATGCCGCACTGGATGCACCGCGAATCCAGCACCACGGCCAGCAGTTTCCGGCTGGCCGCGGCCCTGGTGAGCCCCGGGTACGGAGACGGCACCATGATGATGGCGTTGTATGGACAGTCGTAGTAACAGAGCTCGCAGCCTGTGCAGTTTCCGTCGATGACCTGCGCCACGCCGGGCTGGCGCACGCCCATCTCGGCGGGCGACTCGCGGTTGATATACGGGATGACGAGTCCCGCGACAAACAGCCCGGCGACCAACAGCACCACCAGGAATGGCGGCACGACGCCCGCCAGCCAGAACGGGAGCAGGAAGAAGACATCGAGCGGCATGGTGCTGGGGCGCGCCCCGGGCGTCGCGGGGATCCCGCTGGTCACGGGCAGCAGCGCCGCCAGCAGCGTGACCAGCCCCAGGCTGACCAGGACCCAGGTGGCCGGGGGCCAGATCTTGGGATGCCGGAGCCGCACGTAGTGCCACCACAGCAGGACATAGAGCAGCGAGGCCGGCCCCACATGCAGCAGGAGGATGCGGGGGAGAGTGCCTTCCCCGACCCCGGCGGCGCCGACGAGCCACTCGGCCAGCTTCGTCCCGGCCGCGGGGATTGAGCGGAGCAGGCCGTCGAAGATGCCGAGCAGCGCCAGGCCTCGTTCGTCCCACACCATGATGTAGCCGGTCACGCCGGCGAACCCGCCGAAGAGCAGCAGAAACATCCCGGAGATCCACGGGCTGTCGCGCGAGAACAGGTACCGGTCGGTGAACCAGTTCCGGAACAGGTGGAGCAGCGCGGCCACGATGAAGGCGTCGGCAGAGTACCGGTGGATGCCCCGGATCAGGCCGCCGTAGGGCACCTGCTCGGTCAGGTAGACGATCGACGCATGGGCGCCGACCAGGCTCGGCACGTAATAGAAGAAGATGAAGATGCCCGACAGGACCAGGATGAACAGGAACAGGTTGGTGAGGCCGCCCGTGTAGTACAGGGGGTTCCAGTCGGTGGGATAGACGCGGTTCATCCCGACATCCAGCCGCAGCGTGAACCGTTGCAGAGCGGTCAGGGCTCGACGGTACACAGCAGCCTCCCGACGTCAGGGTACCGGCTTCGTCCAGCGGCCGCGCAGGTCGTCTTCGGCCTCCGCGCGCCGGGGCCCGATCGTGCCGAGTCTGCGGAGCATGAGGATGATCAGGCCGTAGACCACGAAGATCCCGCCCAGCGCCGCGCCGCCGAGTTGCCACAGGTCGAGGCGGTCGGGGCCGCCTTTCATCTCGCCGTAGACGATGAGCGCGGCGCAGACGATCCCCACCACGGCCAGCGCATAGACCACCGCCGCATAGCGGTCACGCGCTTCACCCACGGCCCGACCCCCCCCGCGGCGGCAGCGGCACCTGCCGCCGGTCGAGCCACCGGTCGAACAGCGGGATCCTCCGCATCGCCCGCCCGCTCGCCCGATCGGCCGCGTAGATCACAAACGCCAGATACCCCATGCTGCCCAAAAACAGCCCCATCCAGGCCAGCCCCTCCAGCGGGGTGTACAGCCGGTGCCCCTCCAGCGCCGCCTGCAGGCCCCGCCACAGGTGCGAGAACGAGACCACCGCGGCCACGAACGTCCCAATCGACAAGAGCGTCCGCATGGCCTAGGTGTGCGCGTGGGCGGCCGCGGCGGGGCGAGCCGGCGCGGCGGCGGATGCGGCCGCCTCCCGGGCCTTCCGCCGGCGGTGCCGCACCTCCCAGATGAAGGCGGCCATCAGCACCACCGACGTCACGAGCAGGATGATGGGTGGCTCGCGCTCGATCACCGCGATGTTGAACATGATCAGCGTCGTAAACGCTAGGAAGTAGATCAGCGCCAGAAGCCCGACCGCGAAGAAGAACGGACGCTCCAGCGGAGCTCGGCTCTTATTGCGGTCCAGGAAGGGCGCCAGCATCCCAAAGCCGATGAGCAGACCGGGGCCCAGGCCCGCCCACAGCGGCGGCGTGTATTTCACGTACTGGTAGAGGGCCAGGAAGTACCAGTCGGACAGGATCGGCAGCGGCGTGCGGCTCGGGTCGGCCCGCCGGCCCAGCTCCGCCGGGAGCGCCCACGAGATGAACACCAGCATCGCCGTGAACACCACAATGGCGAACCACGACATGTTCAGCCGCATGCGGCGGGTCCGGTAGTAGAACACCTCGGCCACGATCAACAGCACCAGCGAGATGCCGAAGTGCAGCGCGTAGAAGCGCGTGATGGTCGCCGCGCCGATGGCCGGGCCGCCCAGGAACAGGTACGCGATCATCGACCCCAGGTTGAAGCGCTCGCCGATGACCGGGATCTTGGCGGTGAGCTCGTCGAAGAAGACGGGCACGGTCAGGACCGTCTTGGCCGCCCAGAACGCCCGCTGGTTCCAGATGAGCAGGTAGCCGGTGATGCCCGAGATCATGGCCAGCACCAGACCGGCGAACGACCAGATCCAGGTGAGCTCACCCGGCTTCTTGTACTCGCCCAGGAAGTACTGCCGGTAGATGCGGAGGATGATGGCGATGATCAGGCCATCGGCGGCGTACTTGTGCATCCCGCGGATGAGCCATCCGAGGAAGACCTCGTGCTGGATGTGAAGGATGGAGCTGTAGGCTCCCTCTGTTGTCGGCTCGTACCAGAACATCAGGATGATGCCGGTGACCACCGTGACCAGCCAGAAGTAGTAGATCATCGGGCCCAGCAGGTAGAAGGGGTTGGCCTGCTGGCTGACCAGCGTCTCGTCGAACAGATCGAGCCGGCCGCGCCGGTCGCGGTACCACTCACGCAGGTTGTCGAGCGCCGTCGCCATCACTGCACCGATCAGATGAAGTCGGGCCTACGCGATGCCGCCCGATTCCACGTGCGTCGCCAGGATCCGCGCCCCCTCGATCTTGTAGAAAAAGGTCCTCGGCGGCCGTGGAGCCGGACCCGACAGCACCCGCCCGGGCTTCTGAGGGTCGGCAGGGTCGTAGATGCTCAGGTGGCATGGGCAGCCCATCAGGGCGTGCTGACGCTCCTTGGGCGGCATGTAGCCGCCGTACCCCGCCGTGATTTCGCGCCACTCCCGCACGTAGTTGTAGATGCAACCCAGGTGCGGGCAGATGCGCGAGAAAACGATGATGTCGCTCTCGTCGAATTGCGGCGTCTCGCCGGTCTCCCTCCTGACCCACCCCCACGGCCCGTCCGGGTCGTTTGGGCGCAGCGGGATCTTGTTCGGCAGGCGGATCACGACACCGGGCACGGCCGCGCTCTTAAAGCCGTCGGGCGTGTACTGAGGATACTTCTGCGTGTAGACAAAGTACTTGAAGTCCCAGGGCTTGGCGACCTCGTCCAGCGTCGCCGCCACCACCGGCTCGCCGGTCGGCGCGTCGTGTGTCGTCGGTGTCACCAGCTTGAACGGGTCCACGTTAGGCTTCAGAAACCGCAGCAGGGGGGAGCCGAACGCCACCAGCCCGCCCGCCAGCGGCAGCGCGGCGACCAGCTTGAGAAACCTCCGTCGGTCGATGGTCTGGTCCGGCGCCATCCGTCCCCTCACCCAGCCCAGGATACACGACGGCGGCTGGCCGCGCAAACGGCCGCCGCGCGGCGCCTGGGCGCGTGCACGCTACTGTCCCCGGGCCGGTGTGTAGTCATACATGAATGTCCGGACATAGTCCACCAGCGCCCAGATCTCGTCCGCCGTGAGCTTGCCGCGGTACCCTGGCATCGGCCCCCGCCCGTCGGCGATGCGCTGGAACAGTTCTGAGGGCTTGCGCTGGCCCAGGAGGTTCACGTCCGTGAAGATCCCGGGGCCGATCTCCCGCGCCCAGCCCCACACCTTCGCGGCCATCTCGTCGCTCAGCGCGCCGCCCTTCCCGTCCCCGTCGGGACCGTGGCAGGCGGCGCAGGTGGCCGTCCGGGCACCGATGTCGATCGGCCGGCTCGTGTAGATCTCCCGGGCGAGCGCGATGGTCTGCGGGGTCGTCGAGAAGGCCCAGGCGTAGAACAGGACGTCCCAGATCTCGTTGTCTTTCAGCGTGACCGGCCACTTGTTGGCGCCGTAGGCCGCCTTCGGCCCGAAGGCCGGCATGGCGGTGTGCGGCCGCCCCAGTCTGATGGTCTCAAACAGGACGAACGGCGCATTCAGGCGCATGGCGATCTGGTTGTGGAAGTTGGCCGGCCGCGAGGGCAGCTTCTCGCCCTTGAGCGTGATGCCGAACAGCTTGAAGAAGTCCGTCATCGGGTTCCTGCGCGGCGAGGTCAGCCCCGCGGCGGCCGGGCCGTCGCCGTAGCCTTCCGCACCGTGGCAGACGGAGCAGATCTTCTCGAAGGTCTCCCTCCCGCGCGCGGCCGACGGCCGCGGGCTGGTGGGCACCAGGGCGGTCGGCGGCGGCGCCTGGGGCAGACCGCCCCCGGTCGTGGCCGCCTCTCCCCGCACCCGCACGGTGGGCTGGCACCCGGCGGCCACGAAGACCACAGCGACGATCACCGGGAAGACGCGGAACCCGAGCGTCCGCTGGAGGAGGATCTCCATACTCGACGTCGCTACGGATTCAACACCCCGCACTCAACTCCTCCCCCGGCCCTCCCTTCGGCCG
>JACQHU010000080.1 GCA_016198805.1 Armatimonadota bacterium | reverse complement strand
CTCGGTCCGGACCGAGTTGCTTCATGAAAACGCACGCCGATCCCAAGAAAATGCTTGACAAGTTTCCGCAGGCGATCATGAAAGCCGCGAAGAGTCGCTCGTGGATGGGCACGACGCGCGCCAGAATCGCCTGCGCGCAGTTTTCGGGCAACAGGTGGACACCGGAAGAGTTCCGGCCGGCTGGCACCGCATGGCGGCGTTCCCGAGCGGTGCGAAATCGCCATGGTATATATAGGCCATGGACCCGACCATGCTCTCCGTTGTGGCTCAGCTCTCCGACCATGAGCTCCTCGCGCGGGTGAAGCACCTGGCCCAGCGCGAGCGTCAAGTGACGGCGTCGCTGGTCGCCCACCTCGCTGAGCTGGACGAGCGGCGCCTGTACCTGGCCGAGGGCTGCTCCTCGCTGTTCACCTACTGCACGCAGGTCCTCCAGCTCTCCGAGCACGCCGCCTACGGGCGCATCGAGGCCGCCCGGGCCGCTCGGAGGTTCCCGGTCCTTCTTGAGATGCTCGAGGAAGGATCGGTGAACCTCACGACGGTGGGGCTCCTGGCGGCCCACCTCACCCTTGAGAATCACCGGGAACTGCTTGAGATGGCCCGGGGTAAGAGCAAGCGAGCGGTCGAGGAACTCGTCGCGCGGGTGCGCCCCCAGCCGCCTGTCCCGGTCTCCATCCGCAGGCTCCCGACGGTGCGCCACACTCCTGCCTCGTCTCCGGCCCTGCCCGAGGCCGCGGCCAGCCCCCAGCCGACCGGTGACGGGCCAGGCGGCCCAGTCCCAGCCCTGCCGTCTCCGGCCATTACGCCGCCCCGAGCGCATCCGGCGGTCATCGCCCCACTGGCGCCCCAGCGCTACAGGGTGCAGTTCACGGCGAGCGCCGACACGTACGAGAAGCTCCGGCGCGCGCAGGCCCTCCTGCGTCACCAGATCCCGGACGGGGATCTGGGGCAGATTGTCGATCGGGCGCTGACGGCGCTCCTCCAGGACCTCGCCAGGCAGAAGTTTGCCGCCACGGACCACCCGCGGGGGAGCCGCAGCCCGGGGCCCGGCTCGCGGCACATCCCGGCCGAGGTCAAGCGCGCGGTCTGGCTCCGCGACGGCGGGCGGTGCGCCTTCGTGGGCCGCACTGGCCGCCGCTGCACCGAGCAGGGGTTCCTGGAGTTCCATCACGTCACCCCCTATGCCGCGGGGGGCGAGCCCACCGCAGAGAACATCCAGCTCCGGTGCCGCGCGCACAACGGCTACGAGGCCGAGCTCGATTTCGGCCCGCGCGACCCGGCGGTTGTGAGGGAGGCGCGTGCGTCCTACTTGTACATTTCCGAGCAGCCGCGCCCGCGGCTGGCGATCCCCGCAGCAACTCGGCCCGGACCGAGTACGGGCTGGCCACGCCCTTTGAGTGGTGCTTCACTCGCACAGACCTCATTCGGCTGCTGGCGCGATCGGCCGTTCGGCACCTCCCGCACCCCATCGCCTGAGCAGGGGGTCCAAGAATACGTAATCAAACTTATGAATCGCAGTACTTAGTCGTCGGCAGCGACAGGGTGAACCAGAGGGGGATCGCCGGAAGGTCCTCCACCCAGATCTCCTGTTGACGCCCCAGAAGCTGCACGCGTCGGGCCGTGTCGAGTTCCTCAGCGATCTGCTCACCCGAACCGGTGGCCTGAGATGAAGGCTGAAATCCGTCTCACAACGCGGTTACGACCTCGGGTCCAACGGTCTGATTACGAGGACAGACCGGTCGCCCTCTCAACGTTGAGCACCCCAAGGCCCTCGGCTTCTGCTGCTCGCACCAATCGCTCGTCGGCCGCGGCGAAAGTGATGTCTTCGCCGAGCGCGCTCCTCAGGCTCAGAGCGGAGGCCAGATGGATGGCATCGAACCCCCGGAGTGGGTGCCGGCGTATAAGGTCGCGGGCCAGCAAGAGGATCTCATCCCACAAATCTACTCGAACGTAGGCCTTCCAATCGCGCTCGAACTGCCTACACACTGTGAGATACCGGCCCTCGGAGAGACCGCCATCCCTGCGCTTCCGTGTCAGGCCCGCGTAGACCTCGGCATAGGCGATTTTCGCCGTCGCGATTGGCCCCCCTCGCGTCACGATGGCGCTGACCAGCGGCGACCCCCTCTCCGCGACGAAACGCTTGATGAGGGCGCTGGTGTCCAGATAGTTCACCGGCGGTCTTCCAGGATGATCTTTGAGACGGGTGCTCCAGAGGGCTTCACCAAGCGCATGCGCAAGGGCTTGTGCGTCGGGAGAATCAGCAGTCCCTGGGCGGCCAGCTTTGCAAGCCGTGCCTCCAGGCTCGCCACCGGGGCCGCCGACCGGATCGGCTGGATGAGCGCGACAGGCTTGCCCCGCTCAGTGACGACGACCTCTTCACCCTGCTTGGTCCGGCGAAGGTAATAGGTCAGGCGGTTCTTGAGCTCCTTGACCCCAACACTCGCCATAGCACCATCCCCTCTAGTAGCCATTGTAGCTACCTCGCCTGCGGTGTCAAGGGAAGTGACCGGAGGCGGCCAATGACGTCCTGGAGCAATCTACTACGCCGAGCATTCGCCGTCTTCGCGGGAGCCTGGTCGGTTCTCTCCCAACCCGGCGGTGCATGGGCGACCCTCGCAGGGACGTCGAGACCCGGGCCTCCGTTCGGATTCGCATCGGGCATCCGCTCGGCCTGGCCGCCGGCCTCACGCTGGCTGCCTGCAAGATCTACCTTCGAGCCCTACGTGTACTCGTAGAATCCCCGCCCGCTCTTCCGCCCCCACCACCCCGCCATCACCATCTGCTTCAATAGCGGCGGCGGGGCCCAGCGTGGGTCCTTGAACTCGCTGTACATCGCCTCCGCGATGTAGTAGGTCGTGTCAAGGCCTACGAAATCCAGCAGGGTCAGTGGACCCATCGGGTGGCTGAGTCCCAGCGTGATGGCCGTGTCGATGTCCTCCTTGGTGGCCACACCCAGTTCGAGCGCACGGACGGCATCGAGCAGATAGGGCACCAGCAGCCGGTTCACAATGAACCCCGGAGAGTCCTTGCAGATTACAATCTTCTTGCCGAGCGACTCGGCAAAGGCCTGCGCCGCCTGGACGGTCTCCTCCGAGGTGGTTAGCCCTCGGACGATCTCCACCAGCGGCATCACCGGCACAGGATTGAAGAAGTGCATGCCGACCACCCGGTCGGGCCGGCCCGTGGCGGCGGCGATCTCGGTGATCGACAGCGATGACGTGTTGCTGGCGAGAATCACCCCCGGAGCCACGAGCCGGTCGAGTTCCCGGAAGACGGCCTTCTTCTCGTCCATCTTCTCGATGACGGCCTCGATGGCCAGGTCCACCCCGGCCAGGTCCGCCAGCGTGGTCGTCCCGCGGATCCGCGACCGCGCCGCCTGCCGCGCGGCGTCATCGAGTTTCTTGCGCTCGACGGCCCGCTGCATCGACCCCTCGACGCGCTTCAGGCCGCGCTGCAGCAGGTCGGCGTTCAGTTCGTGCGCGACGATCTCGTAGCCGGACCGGGCGACGATCTCCACAATGCCTGCGCCCATCAGACCGCACCCCACCACACCTACTAGACGGATCATCTCTTGCTCCCTCCGTTGGCGTGCGTCGATACCGCCCTTACGTGACAATCCCGCGAATCAACGGCTCCTCCGGCGGCGCGGTATCCCCCACGGTGTACGCTGCCACCACCTCGGCCGCCGCCTGCTCGGCTGCTTCGGCGCTGCGCGCGTGCACCACGGCCAGCGCATCGCTGGCCTGAACCCGCGCGCCGACGGTGCGCTCCAGGACCACCCCCACGGCTGGATCCACCGCATCTTCCTTGCGCGCCCGGCCGGCACCGAGCCGCATGACCGCCAGCCCGACGGCGTGCCCGTCGATCCCGACGACGACGCCCGAGGCGGGCGACGGCACCGGCACCTGCACCGGCGCCTGAGGCAGCCGGCCCGGGTCGCGGGCAACCTCCGCATCCCCGCCCTGCGCCGCGACCATCTCCGCGAACTTGGCCAGCGCGGCGCCGCTGCGCAGCCGCTCGCGCAGCATCTCGGCGCCGGCCTCAGGCGACGCCGCCTTCCCGCCAAGCGTCAGCATCCAGCCGCCCAGCGCGAGACACAGCGACTCCAGGTCGGCCGGGCCACGGCCAGACAGCGTGTCGATCGCCTCCTGCACTTCGCGGGCGTTGCCGACGGCGCGGCCCAGGGGATGGTCCATGCCGCTGATAACCGCCACCGTCCGCCGGCCCACGCTGCGGCCGATGTCGACCATCGCCCGGGCCAGGACGCGGGCTTCCTCCTCGGTCTTCATGAAGGCCCCTCGGCCGCACTTGACGTCCAGCACGATGGACGCGGCGCCAGCCGCGATCTTCTTGGACATGATGCTGGCCGCGATCAGCGGCACACTGTCGACCGTGGCGGTGACATCACGCAGCGCGTAGAGTCTGGCGTCGGCGGGCACGAGCTTCGCACTCTGCCCGGCGATCGCGCACCCAACCCGCTCGACCTGCCCGATGAACTCCGCTTCGCTGAGCGCGGTCCGGAATCCCGGGATCGATTCCAGCTTGTCCAGCGTGCCGCCGGTGTGCCCGAGCCCCCGGCCGGACAGCTTGGGCACCGGCACGCCGGAGGCGGCGACCAGCGGCACCAGCACCAGTGAAGTCTTGTCGCCGACCCCGCCGCTGCTGTGCTTGTCCACGGTCCGGGCCGCCAGCGGTCCCAGATCGAGGGTGGCGCCGGACCGGACCATGGCCATCGTGAGCGCCGCGGTCTCCTCCGGCGTCATCCCGCGGAAGTAGACGGCCATCAGGAATGCCGCCATCTGGTAGTCGGGCACGGCGCCGTCCGTGAAGCCACGCATCAGCGCTTCGATCTCATCTGCGGCGAGGGCACCGCCGTTGCGCTTCTTGAGGATCAGGTCATAGGGACGCATCGCCGTCGCAGCACCGCGCTAGTGCGGCAGGCAGGCGACGATGGACCGGACCAGCCGCACGAACTCCGGCTCGATCCGCTTTGCTGTCGCCACGACCTCCTCGTGGCTGATCGGCGCCTGCGCTTCCCCGGTCGCCATGTCGGTGATGGCGCTGATCCCCAACACGCGCATGCCGCAGTGCCGGGCGGCGATGACTTCGTGGACCGTCGACATCCCCACCGCGTCGGCGCCCCAACGTCCCATCATGCGCAGTTCCGCCGGCGTCTCGTACGACGGCCCGGACACGCCGATATAGACACCTTTCCGCACCGGGACCCTGGCGCCGACCGCCGCCACTTCACTGATCCGGATCAACTCGGGGTCGTAGGCCTGCGTCATGTCTGGGAACCGCGGGCCGAGTTCCTCTTCGTTGGGGCCGATCAGCGGGTTGGTGCCCATGAAGTTGATGTGGTCGGTGATCAGCATCAGGTCGCCGGCGAGGAAGTCGCGGTTCAACCCGCCGGCCGCGTTTGTCACGATCAGGACCGGCGCGCCCAGCGCATGCAGCACCAGCACCGGGAAGACGACCTCGGCCAATGCGTAGCCTTCATAATAGTGGGCCCGCCCCTGCATGACGGCCACCGGATGGCCGTCCAGGCACCCGATCACGAGTCGGCCGGCGTGGCCTTCAACCCTCGGCTGGGGGAAATGCGGGATGTCCTGGTACGGGATGACCGCGTCGGCCTGGACAAGCTCCGCCAGGGCGCCCAGGCCGGAGCCCAGGATGATCGCCGCCCCCGGCCGGCGATCTGCTCTCCGGCGGATGAACTCCGCGGCTTCGCGCGCGCGGGCCGCCCAGGTCATGCCAGGACCTCCCAGAAGCTCCTCCCGGGCCCCAGCCAGGGAACGCCAAACGCCTCGGCCACGGTCGCCCCGACGTCGGCGAACGACTCGCGGACACCCAGGCGCTTTCCCGGCGCCAGATGCGGGCGCCAGACGAGCACCGGTACCCGCTCACGGGAGTGATCGGTGCTGGGCGTGGTGGGATCGTTGCCGTGGTCAGCGGTGATGATCACCAGGTCGCCGGGCGCGGCGATTTCGAGGAGTTCGTGGAGGCGCGCGTCGATGGCTTCCAGATGCCTGGCGTACCCCGCCGCGTCGTTCCGGTGGCCGTAGACCGTGTCGAGTTCCACCAGGTTCGTGAAGACCAGGCCGAGGGACAAGCCGCGCGCCGCTTCGACCGTCTGCGTCAGGCCGTCCATGTCGTCGTGGGTGTGCACCGCGCGCGTCAGCCCCCGGCCGGCGAACAGATCCTCGATCTTGCCGACCCCGATCACCGGAATGCCGGCCTCCTGCAGCGCGTCGAGGACAGTCGGCCCAATGGGCGGCAGCGAGAAGTCGCGGCGGCGGTCGGTCCGCACGAACGCGCCGGAGGAACCAACGAACGGCCGCGCGATCACCCGGCTCACCGCGTGCTCGCCCGCAAGCAGGCCGCGCGCGGTCCGGCACCACTCGTAGAGCTGCTCCGGGGGCACGACCTGCTCATGCGCGGCGATCTGAAAGACGCTGTCGGCCGACGTGTAGACGATCGGCGCGCCGGTCCGCAGGTGCTCCTCCCCCAGGTGTTTGATGATCTCGGTGCCCGACGCGGGCACGTTGCCCAGCACCGGCCGGCCGATAGCAGACTCGAATGCCCCGATGACGTCAGCGGGGAAGCCATGCGGATAGGTGGGAAACGGCCGTCGGACGACCAGCCCCGCCAGTTCCCAGTGGCCGGTGGTCGAATCCTTCCCCGCGGACCGCTCGAGCATGACCCCCGCCGCGGCCTCGTGCGTCGCCATCGGACGCACTCCGGCGATCGCATCGAGGACGCCCAGCCCGAGCCGCTCCAGGGTCGGCAGATAGAGCCCGCCGACGGCGCGTGCGGTATTCCCCAGCGTGTGGCTGTCCTCGTCGCCGTAT
>JACQHU010000063.1 GCA_016198805.1 Armatimonadota bacterium | reverse complement strand
GCCATCTTGTACGCGGGAGTCAGGTACTCGCCGAAGGTGAAGTAAGCGTAGACCACCCCCAGCGTGATCACGAGGTAGCCCATGCGCCGGAAGTGGGCTTCGGTGATGTAGTCCTCCAAGTGGTAGGCGCGGCGGAAGGCGCCCATGGCCGTTACCACGGCCGCCGCCCCGCTGAACAGGGCGCCAGACACGAAGTACGGCCCGAAGATGGCGCTGTTCCACCCGGCGCGCAGCGTCATCCCGAAGATCCAGGAGACCACGGTATGGACCGAGATGGCGATGGGAATGATGATCACGGCCATGATGCTCATGATCGTCTCCAGGTGGTGGCGCTGCGCCGGCGTCCCGTGCCATCCCAGGCTCAGGATCGTGTACAGCCGATGCCGCCAGGCCGGGCCGTCGGCGAAACGATCCCGCAGCAGGGCAATGTCAGGGATCATGGGCACGTAGAGGAACAGCGTGCTGCCGGTCAGGTAGGTGGCGATGGACATGATGTCCCACAGGATGGGCGACTGGAGCCGCCCGTGGAGAATCAGGTTGAGCACACGGTCCGGGCGGCCCATGTCTACGAAGGGCATGAGCACCCCCATCAGCAGCGAGGCGAAGGTGATGGCTTCCGCCATCCGGGTGATCGGCCGCCGCCACTCGGCGCCCGTCAGGCGCAGGATGGCCGACATCAGCGCCCCCACGTGGCTGACGCCGATGAAGAAGACGAAGTTGGTGATGTAGACACCCCACATGAAATGGTCGCGCAGGCCGGTCACGCCCAGGCCGTAGCGCAGTTGCATGGCGTAGGCGATGATGCCCCAGGCGATCACCGCCAGCAGGACCCCGACCAGGACGTGGAACCCCGGCCCTCCGCCGGTCATCGACGCGAGGAGGCGGAGTTCCCGGTCCGAGAAGTGCGTGCGGCCTCGCTGGAGCATCATCGGTCCTCCACCGGGGGCTGGGGGACTACTTCACGACCACCTTGCCCACCATCCCGGCTTCCTTGTGGCCCTCGATCTCGCAGGCCATGTCAAACGTGCCGGTACGGATCGGGACGAAATACCAGTCGGCCTTTGCGCCGGGCTGGAGCTCGATCTCGTTGATGATCCCCTTGATCTCGGCTCCGCCGACCTCGACCTTCCGGGTCCAGATCGTCAGCGTGAACTCGGGCGCCACCCACTCGTGCTTGACCTTGCCCTCGTTCACCAGGGTGACCTTGTAGAGTTTTCCGGTCTCCAGGTTCCAGGTCTTGGGCCTGATGACCATCTCCGCGTCTTTGGCCCCCAGAAGCACTCTGAGATCCACCGATTTCTGGCGGCTCAAGTCGCCCGCGGCCCAGACCATGCTGGCGCTCAGCAGCACCGCCGCGAGCATGACAATAGCCTTCTTCATCGGGAACACCTCCTCGTAACATGCCGTCAGGCGCACGTCGCCCGCGGGGTCCGTCCGTGGTTCGCTGCAGCAGGGGGCGCTCTCACCTCCTCGTCGGCAGGGTGGGCGTGCCTCATCGGTGTTCGACGGCCACCGGCTCCGTGTCGGCTGGCGGCCCGGGGTAGACCCGCTTCCGGGGCGGCAGGTAGTAGACGCGCGGCTCGGTGCCCAGTTCTTCCAGGAGCCGGTAGCCGGCGTTCTCCTTGATCAGCGCCAAGAACCGCACCGTCTCTCCCTGGGAATTGGCGACCGCGTCCTCCATCTGATCTCCGAAGTAGATCGCCCCCATCGGGCAGGCCGTCACGCATGCCGGGAGCGTGCCTTCTCTGACGAGCGCCGGGCAGAAGATGCACTTCTCGGTGGTGCCCTTGAAGTGCCGCGTGTTCCACTCCATGTCGTGCGGCTGGCGCCGCTGCTCCTCGGTCTCCAGAGGCTCCACCCAGTTGAAGCCGCGGGCGCCGTAGGGGCACGCGGCGATGCAGAACCGGCAGCCGATGCAGCGGGAGGTGTCCTGCATCACGATCCCGTCCTCCCGCTTCCAGGTGGCGCTGACCGGGCACACCTTCACGCATGGCGGGTTGTCGCACTGCATGCAGGGCCGGGGAAGCCAGTAGGCTGCCGCCGCCTCGTGGTCCTGCATCTCGTAGACGCGGATCCACTCCTGCCCGGGCGGCACGAAGTGCATCGCCGTGCAGGCCCGGGTGCACTCGCGGCAGCCGTCACACCTGGCGAGGTCAATGACCATCACCCAGCGGCGCCCGGTCTCCGCATGCTGCACGGGGCGGTGGGCCGCCGCGGCATACGCCACGGCCGGATCGCCGTCCTGACCCGGGAGGCCGGAGAGCCGGACGAGGGTGCCGGTGCTCCCGGCGGGCCCGGCGGCCAGGGCCGGCACCTTCCCCTCTGCCCGCCGGCGGAACCGGCCGAAGATGCCCCCGCCGGCCCATGACCCGGCGGCGGCGGCTACCCCAGCCGCCATGGCCTTCAGGAGCGACCGCCGCGACAGGTCCATCTCACTTTCCCAGGACGACGAGCTGCCCCACCTGATCGGCGTGATCGGATGCGCACCCGGTCAGGCCGCACCCGTAGTGATAGATGCCGGGTCGCATGGCCCGGAAGCGGAAGGTCTCCGACTTGCCGGGAGCGATGGTGGGCGCCGAGATGTTGAACGCCGCCAGGGAGAACCCATGGGGGCTGTTGGGATCCCCGTTGGTCACCTTGAGGATCACAGTATCACCGGCGTTGACCACGATGATGGCAGGCGTCCAGTAG
>JACQHU010000065.1 GCA_016198805.1 Armatimonadota bacterium | reverse complement strand
GCAGGCCATGGGGCTTCCTTCAGGATGAGCCAGGCCAAGATGAGCCAGGCGCCTCGGCGCGGTCGTGCCAGGGGGCCCGAGGGCGTCGCGTCGAACGTTTGATTCCCATGATGATCACTGACCCCACGGCCAATGTCACCGAGGCGGCCCCCGCGCGCGGCGCGGCGTGAAGTGGAGCAAGTACGGGGACGACGTGCTCCCGGCGTGGGTCGCCGACAATCTTGTCCAGGGTCTGTACCTGGCTGTCCACGCGTTCACCGAGCCCGGTGAGGGGGTCATCGTGCAGACGCCCATCTATCCACCCTTTCTCACCAGCGTAACCGCGCTGGGCCGGCGGGTGATGGACGCCCTGGCGCTCGACGGGTGAAGGGCTCTCGGCGACGGTCGGGCGCTGGCTAGGCCTGGAACCGCGGGTCGAGAGGAGTGTGTATGCTGATCGAACTCACCCCGGCGTTCCACGAGACGTACCCGGAAGGCATCTTCGGGGCTCTGATCGCGCGCGGGGTTCCGAACCGCGCCCGGCCTGTCGCGCTGGGTGAAGACCAGCGCGCGGTCGAGGCCGACCTGCGCGCCCGCTTCACGGAGGACACCATCGATGCCGATCCCGTGGCCCGGGCGTATGCCGGGTACTACCGGCGGTTCGGCGCCCGCTACCCGGTCACACATCAGGCCAGGACGATCCTGACCGGCCGCCCCATCGAGAGTCCGTCCGCGCTGGTCGCCACCATGTTCACGGCCGAGGTGCACAATCTGGTCCTCACCTCCGGGCACGACCTGGAGACGCTGCGATGGCCGCTGCGGGTCGATGCAGCGGAAGAGGGCGAGGTCTACACGAAGCTCTCAGGCAAAGAGCAGCGGCTGCGGGCCGGCGACATGGTCGTCCGGGACCAGGAGGGCGTGATCGCCTCCGTCCTCTACGGCCCCGACCTCCGCACGCGCCTGCGCCCGGAGTCACACGCCGTCCTGTTCGGCGCCTGGTGCCCGGTCGGCGTGGCGAGGCCCACCGTCGAGACCCATCTGCTCACCATCGGACGGCTCATCCGGCGGGAGTGGCCCGATGCCGCGATCGACCCTCCGCTGATCGTGGCCGCCGCGGCCTGAGTGCTGCCGGCGGCCACCGCGCCGGTCGCCGTGCCCGGCCTCTGCACCCGTTGATACAATAGTCACAAGCCATGCCTGCGAACCTGACGCCCGAGTACCTTGCGGCCGACCGCAAGTTCAAGGAGGCCACGACGCCCCAGGCGAAACTGGCGGCGCTCGAGGCGATGCTGGCTACAATCCCCAAGCACAAGGGGACCGAGAAGATGCAGGCCGACCTCAAGCGTCGCATCGCCAAACTGCGCGAGCAGATGCAGCGGAAGAAGGGGGCGGCGCGCGCCCGGCCGTTCTTTCACGTGGAGCGGGAGGGCGCGGGGCAGATCGTGCTGGTCGGGGCTCCGAACAGCGGGAAATCGTCGATCCTGGCCGCGCTGACGAACGCCGAGCCCGAGATCGCCGACTACCCGTTCACCACCCGGGTGCCCCTGGCCGGGATGGCCGCCTATGAAGACGTCCAGATCCAGTTGATTGACCTGCCGCCGGTCAGCTCTGAGCTGACCGAGGGATGGCTGTACGCGATCATCCGCGGCTCAGACGGCGCGCTGGTCGTCGTGGACCTGGCGGACGAGGATATCCTGGGATCCACCGAGCGACTGCTGGCGCTGCTGGCGGCCGCCAACGCGGAGCTCCTCCCGCCCGGCCGGCCGCGGGGGCCGAAGGAAGTGCCGGCGATCTGCGTGGCGGCCAAACTCGATTCACCCGGCGCCGCGGATGCGCTGGAGGTGTTCAAGGAATTCTACGGCAGCCGGCTGCCGGTGCTCCCGGTCTCCGCCGAACAGGACGTGAACCTGACCGAACTGCGCAAGAACATGTTCCAGATGCTGAATATCATCCGGGTCTACAGCAAGAAGCCCGGCAAGAAGCCCGATCTCTCGGTGCCGTTCATCCTCAAGCGCGGTACGTCCGTGCTGGAAGCCGCCGGGGTCGTCCACAAGGACTTCGCCGAGCACCTGCGCTATGCGCGGCTGTGGCGGCGGGGCGAGATCGAGGGGCAGATGGTGGGGCGGGACCACCTGCTCGAAGACGGCGACATCCTGGAACTCCACGCGTAGAGCCGTGCGCAGACGCCTGCTGCTCAGGCGCACCTGCTGCTCAGGCGCGCCCGCCTTCAGGAGAAAGGCGGAGGGCGGGGAGATTCCCGCCCTCCGCGAACAGCAGTCAGCGTCCTCTTACATCGGCAGCCCGGTCTGCTGCGGCTTCCGTATCGCCTGCCAGAGGAACAGGACGGCGCCCTGGTTGTCGGCAAACGCCGCGTACCAGCCCATGTTGGGAACCTCGCCCTTTGGCCGGACCACTTTGCCTCTGGCCTTGCGGATCGCCTTGAGCTTGGCGTCGATGTCTTCAACGTCGATGTAGACCTGGACGGCCGGCCTGGTCGGGACTTTCTTCACCTTCTGCAGCCCGCCGATGAAGCCGCTGCCCGGGGCCTGGATCAGCGCGTACTCCTTGCCGTAATCCTGAAACGTCCAGCCGAATATCTTCCCATAAAAGGCCTTGGCGCGCCTGAGATCGCCCGTAGGGATCTCGACGTGGACGAACGTGTGCACCTCTTTCACCTCCCTGTGTGGTCGCCTGCACGGGCAGACTTCGCGCCGGCCCCCGGGGGCTCCTGGTCTTCAGGGGAGCCAGGAGCGGAGCCGAGAGAGAATGGCCACGATGACGCCGGCCGACAGCCCAAGCAGCCCTACCGACACGCCCCCTAGGACCAGGCCGGCGAGCAGGGACAGCGCGTCCCGGTTGACCAGGGCCGTGCCCAGGAGCATGACCGAGAGGGCCGGCAGGGTGTTCAGGAAGGGGAACGGGCCGAGGAGGATGACGCCCATCAGCAGCGTGACCACCGCGACCACCCGCAGGGTCAGGCGCTCGCCGAACCAGATCCTGCGGGGCCGGGACCACCGTTCCCCGGTCCGGAGGATCGGCAGCCCGCGTGTTCGGAGAACCTCCACGGCGTGCTGGGACAGGACCCGGTTGCGCAGCCTTCGAGGGACCCAGGGCCGCTGGGCGCCAGATAGCATCTGGATCGCAAAGATGGCGAAGATCGACCCGACCACCGTCGAGGACCCCGGCGGCAGGACCGGGATCAGCATCGGGAGTCCAAAGATCGTCATCAGCACCCCGAACCCGCGGTCCTCAGTGCGGTCGATGATGTCCCCGATGGTGATCCCCCTGCCGCCGGCCTCGTCGAGCAGCGACTCGATGACCGCGGAGAGGGGGAGTTCCTGACCGGCCTGGGCTGCCTGCGCGTGTGTCACGTCACCCGCTCAGGTGAGTTTCATGCGGGGATCGAGCGCATCCCGGAGGCCGTCGCCGAGCAGGTTGAAGGCCAGCACCGCCAGGAAGATCGCGATCCCGGGGAAGGTGGCGATATACCACGACGACAGCAGGTACGTCTGACCCTCACCCAGCATCGTGCCCCATTCCGGAGTCGGCGGTTTGACACCCAGCCCGAGAAAGCCGAGGCCGGCGGCACCCAGGATGGCCGTGCCCAGCTGGAGCGTCGACTGGACGATGACGGGGGCGAGGCAGTTCGGCAGCACGTGCCGCCAGATGGTGCGGCTTCCGGAGGCGCCGAGCGCATGGGCCGCCTCGACGTAGGTCTGCTCCCGGATGGACAGCGCGACCCCCCGGACGAGCCTCACGTAGACCGGGATCGTCGCCACGCCGATGGCGACCACGACGTTGGTGACGCCCACCCCGAGCACGGAGATCAGCGTCAGCGCCAGCAGGAAGCCGGGGAAGGCCAGCATGAGGTCCACCAGCCGCTGGACGGCGATGTCGACCGTCCCGCCCGAATAGCCAGAGAACAGTCCGATGGGGACGCCGATCAGGGCGGAGAGGCCCACCGCCAGGACGCCGATCAGGAACGACACCCGCGTCCCGTAGACGATGCGCATCAGCAGGTCTCTTCCCAGTTGATCCGTGCCGAGCAGGTGGCTGCGGGACGGCCGCTGGAGGACCTGGTCGAAGTTGACCTCGCTGGGGTCGCCGGGAAGGAGCGCCGGGGCCAGGGCGGTACTGATGACGAACGCGCTGAGGATCACCAGGCCCGCCAGCGCGGTGCGGTGCCGGCTCAGCCGGCGGAGCACCCCCGGCCGCGCCCGGGGGCGGTCCTCGGGCAGCCACCTAACCGTAGTGGATGCGCGGGTCAACATAGGCGTAGAGCAGGTCCACGGCCAGGTTCACCAGGGTGAAGGTGAGGGCAAACACCAGGGCGATCCCCTGAATGACCGGGTAGTCGCGGGCGGTGATGGCGTTCACCAACAGCCGCCCCAGTCCGGGCCAGGCGAAGGTGGTCTCGGTCAGGATGGCGCCGCCCAGCAGCGCCCCGAACTGCAGCCCGACCACGGTGAGGACCGGGATCAGGGCATTCTT
>JACQHU010000060.1 GCA_016198805.1 Armatimonadota bacterium | reverse complement strand
GTGCCGCCCAGCACCGCCGCCAGCGCCTGGATCGTCACCCGCACGACGTTGTTGTCGGGCTGCTGCGCCGTCAGCGCCGCGCCGGCGGTCTGGGTGTGGAACCGCAGCATCATCGAGCGCGGGTTCTTCGGGTCAAACCGCTCGCGGATCAGCCGCGCCCACAGCCGCCGCGCGGCCCGGAACTTCGCCACCTCTTCCAGCAGCTGCATCTGTGCCGCGAAGAAGAACGACAGCGACGGCGCGATCTGATCGACCTCCAGCCCCGCGTCCACCGCCGCGCTTAGATATGTCAGGCCGTTGGCCAGCGTGAACGCCACCTCCTGCACCGCGGTGGCGCCGGCCTCGCGGATGTGGTAGCCGCTGATGCTGATGGGATTCCATCGCGGCAGGTGCCGCGCGCAAAACGCACACGTGTCGGTGACCAGCCGCAGCGACGGCCGGGGCGGGTAGATGTACGTCCCGCGCGCGATGTACTCCTTGAGGATGTCGTTCTGCGTGGTGCCGTCGATGCGCTCCAGCGGCACCCCCTGCTGCTCGGCCACGGCCGCGTACATGGCCAGCAGGATCGCCGCGGTGGCGTTGATCGTCATCGACGTGGAGACCCGGTCGAGGGGGATGTCGGAGAACAGCACCTCCATGTCGGCCAGCGAGTCGATGGCCACCCCGACCTTCCCGACCTCGGGCTCGGCCAGCGGATGGTCGGAGTCGTAGCCCATCTGCGTGGGCAGGTCGAAGGCGATCGACAGCCCGGTCTGCCCCTGCTCCAGCAGGTAGCGGTAGCGGCGGTTGGACTCCTCGGCCGTCCCGTAGCCGGCGTACTGCCGCATGGTCCACAGGCGGCCCCGGTACATCGTGGGGTAGATGCCGCGGGTATACGGGAACTCGCCGGGCGCGCCGAGGTCGCGGGCGAAGTCGGTGGCCACGTCCTGCGGCCCGTACCAGATGCCCAGAGGGATCCCGTCCGGCGTGGTCACGTCGGGCCGGGGCTCGTCCTCTCGCCGGGGCTCGTCGGTCACGGTCTGATCACCACCAGCACCTGGCCGCCGGCTACCTCCTGACCCGGCCTGACGCGGATCTCCTCCACCCGGCCGGCCGCGGGCGCGGGTACCTCCATCTGCATCTTCATCGCTTCGACGATGGCCACCGCGGCGCCCTGTGCCACCACCGCGCCGGCGGCCACCGGGACGTCGACCACGAGCCCGGGCATCGGAGCCCTCACCTCGATGGGGAGGTCGCCTCCGGCCGCGCCGGTCCGCCTCGACCGCACCGGCAGCGCGCGCCGGATGCCGACGGCGGTCCGCGCAGCGCCGAGGGTAACTAGCAGCTCTGCGCCCCGCTCGCGCAGGCGCACGGACACCGACCGGCCCCCGGCGTCCAGCCGCCACCACTCCGATCCCGCCAGGGGGCGAAGCCGGACCAGGAGATCGCCGTCGGGCGCCCGCACCACCAGGCCGTCGCTGCTCGGTTCGACCTCCACCCGCTGGCTACGGCCGCCGATTTCGATCTCGAAGATCACCGCAGGCCCTCCTCGCGCGCCGCGGCGACCCACCGCGGAGCGGTACCGTCGGTGGGCAGCGCCGGCGTCGCCATCCGGTGGAACATCCAGGCGGCCGCGGCCAGCACCGCCAGGCGCTCCGCGTCGGGCGGCGCGGCGCCCCCGTTCCAGGCATCAGCGAAGCGGATGTCGTACTGTCCCTGCACAAACTCCGGCTGATCGAGCGCCCACAGGTGAAATGGGATCGTCGTGTCGACGCCGGAGATGAGAAACTCCCGGAGTGCCCGCCCCATGCGGGTGATGGCGGCCTCGCGGGTCGGCCCCGATGCGATGACTTTGGCCAGCAGGGGATCGTAATGCCGCAAGACCTGCTGTCCGACCCACAGACCGCTGTCAACGCGGATCCCGGGGCCGGACGGGTCGACCACGCCGTCGATCCGGCCGATCGACGGCAGGAATCCGCTGTGGGGATCCTCGGCGCTGATGCGGCACTCCAGGGCCGCGCCGGTCCAGCGCACATCGTCCTGCCGGACCGGGGTCCGCTCGCCGCCGGCGAGGCGCAGCTGGGCGGCCACCAGATCCACGCCGGTGACGCTCTCGGTGACCGGGTGCTCGACCTGGATGCGGGCGTTGACTTCAATAAAGTAAAAGCCAGAACGGTCCACCAGGAATTCGATGGTGCCGGCATTGCGGTAGCCGATCGCCCGCGCTACCGCCACGGCCGCCCGGCCCAGGGCCTCCCGGAGTTCGGGCGACAGGTCCGGCGCCGGCGCTTCCTCGATCAGCTTCTGGTGCCGGCGCTGGACCGAGCACGCGCGCTCGCCCAGGTGCACGACGACACCCGCGGCATCAGCCAGAATCTGCACCTCCACGTGCCGGGCCCGCTCGATCAGGCGCTCGAGATAGACGCGCGGGTCAGCGAACGCGGTCTGGGCCTCACCGCGCGCCCGGCGCAGCGCACCCGGCAGCTCTTCAGGCGAACGCACGAGGTGGATGCCTTTCCCCCCACCGCCGCCGACGGCTTTGATCAGCACCGGGAAGCCGACGGATGTCGCCTGGCGCACCGCCTCGTCGTCGCCGACCGGTCCACTACCGGGCAGGACCGAAACACCCGCCGATGCGGCCGCCGACCGCGCCGCGGCTTTGTCCCCGCAGCGGGCGAGCACGGCCGAGGGCGGCCCGACGAAGGTGATGCCGGCGGCCTCGCACGCCGCCGCGAACGCGGGATTCTCCGCGAGGAATCCGTAGCCGGGATGGATAGCGTCGGCCTCGGCTCGACGGGCGAGGTCGAGCAGCAGCGCGCCGTTCAGGTAACTGGCGGCGGGCGCGTCGTCAGACAGGGGCAGCGCGTCGTCGGCCAGCCGCACATGCGGCGCGCCGGCGTCGATGGGGGCGTAGACGGCCAGTGGCGCGATACCCAGGTCACGGCAGGCGCGCACGACGCGCACCGCAATCTCCCCGCGGTTCGCGATCAGCAGGCGGCGGATCGGCCGCATCGTGGGGGGACTACTCGTCTTCCTCGGGCTCGCGGGGTCGGTTCGGATTGTAGATCAGCGAGTAGCGGGCGATCTGGAACCCCACCGCCTCCCAGAAGCGCAGCCCGCGCAGGTTGCCGGCGACGACGCCGGACTGGATCTCGTCGGCGCCGTTGGTCCTGAGCCATTCGATGATCGCCTGCGCCATGCGCCGGCCCAGGCCCTCCCGGCGGAACTCGGGGTAGATGAAGAACTCGCCGATCTGGCCGACGGTGCGCGCGGAATCTGCCCAGTGCTTGCTCACCACCGCCACGGCGAACCCGACCCTCCGCGAGCTATCGATGGCCCACCAGATGAACCGGCGCTTACCCTGATCGGCGAAGAGGGCCTCCAGGTACTTGTTCAGCCACGCGTCGGAGGGCGGCTCGCCGGTAATCTCTTCCCGGTAGCGTCGCATCCAGTCGCGGAAACGGGAATCTCCTGCGGCAACGAGTTCGAGCTTCATTGCACGTCCACCACCAGGAACTCTCTTATGAAGTTCCACCTGCGTACAAAGATTCCTGGCGATGATCCGCCCGGGTCAGCGCACCCATGCCGTCATGAACGGCTCGGGATCGCACCCCAACCCGTCCGCGACGCGGTTGATGTAGTTGAAGAAGCCCACGATCTGCACGATGTCGAGAATGTCTCCATCATCATAGCCGTAGTCCCGCAGCCGCTGGACGTCCGCCGCGGAGCACTCCCAGGGGCGCAGGGTCAGCTCCACGCAGTACTCGAGCATGGCCCGCGTCCGCGCCTCGAGGGGCGCCGTCCGGTAGTTGCGTGCCACGGCCGCCACCAGCGCGCCGTCGGCGACCTCGTCACGGAGGTCGTGCAGGTGCGACTGAATTCAGTAGTGGCACCGGTTCGCCTGCGAGACCACCACGGCGATCATCTCCCGCTCTGCCCGGCCCAGGCGCGGAGTCGGTGTGAACATCAGGGTGCAGTAGACGCCTTCGATGACGTCCTCGATGTGCTGCGGGCGCAGGCTCATCAGGCGCACGATGTTCCAGACGCGCCCCGCGCGCCTGACCGCCTCGTCGTAGCGCTCGCGCAGCGCGCCCGTGGCCACTTCCGGCGCGATCGTTCTGATCCACGCCACGCTAGCCGCCTCCTCTCCCCTTGAGCGCCTCCTCGGCGCTGACCTCCCGGACGGCCTCTGCGGTCAGCAGCAGGAAGTCGATGGTCTCCACCGGGCTCCCCAGTTGCCGGAGCATCGCCATGACCTGCGAGCGGTGGTGGACCTCATGGTAGCAGAACTGGGTGAACACCCTGAGCGCGGTCGTCCTCACCTGGAACGCCTGCCGGCTGGGGATAATCACCGTGATCTCCAGGGGCCTGTCCCAGTCCGGCTCGCCAGTGATGAGCTCGATGGTGCTCGGTTCCAGATCCCGCCAGGCGGCATCCAGCGCGGACGCATCGAGCACGCGGCGAAGGGAAACCGGGTTGTCGCCCTGCGGCCAGCCGCGCAGCTGCCCCAGCACGAACCACTCCGCGCCGGCCATATGGTGCAGGGTCCGGCGCACCGTCTTCAACCCGAACGGGAACTCGCGTTCGTACTGCTCGGGTGAGAGGGTCCGGACGCGATCGAGCAGCCGGTGGCGCGCCTCGGTCAGGTATCGGTAGTGATCGAGTGGCTCCAGCATCGTGTGCCCCCCCATCCACCGGCGCGGTTGATGGC
>JACQHU010000061.1 GCA_016198805.1 Armatimonadota bacterium | reverse complement strand
GGGCACGGTGGGAGTGGAAATCCACGAAGACGTCCCGGATGCCTCGCTGGTCCTGGTGCCGATCGGAGGCGGAGGATTGATCGGCGGCATCGCGATGGCGTTGCGGGAACTGGGGTCGCGCGCCCGCATCGTGGGCGTCGAACCGACCGGCTCCAACGCCATGCGCGCCGCGCTGGCGGCGGGCCGGCCCGTCACGCTGGCGCGCATCGACTCGATCGCCGATGGGTTGGGCGCACCGGCGGTGAGCGACCGGACGCTGGACCTCGTGCGGCGGTACGTGGACGATGTCGTCGAGGTCACGGACGCCGAGATCATGCAAGCCCTGCGCATGCTCCTGGAGCGCGCGAAGCTCCTGGTCGAACCGGCCGGCGCCGCCGGACTGGCCGCGCTGATGGCCGGGCGCGTGCAGGCGAGCGGAGGGAGCGTCGTCGTCCTCCTCAGCGGTGGGAACGCGGACCTGGACCGCCTCAAGGGCTGGCTGTGAACGCGGACGGCCTGGCGGCGAGTTCCCGCGGGGGCATGGAGGCCTCCGGAAGCCCCGTCGCCAGAAGTGGCAGTCCGTCCCGGCGCCTGGATGCCGCGCTGCTGCTCCTGGTGCTCATCTGGGGGGTCAACTTCCCGATCATCAAGGGGGCGTTCCCCGGACTGCCGCCGCTAGTCTTCAATGGCCTGCGGTTCGTGATCGCGGCTCTGGTCCTGTGGGGCTCGCTACGGGTGCTGGAGGGGCCACGGCAGATCGACCGCCGGGATCTGCCGGCGTTACTCGGCCTGGGGCTGTTGGGTCATGCGGGATACCAGACCTTCTTCATGACCGGCCTGGCCCGCACCACCGCGGGCAACTCCTCCCTGATCCTGGCCATGGTGCCCCTGTTCGTCGGCGTCCTGGGCGTGATGCTGAGGCTGGAGCGGCCGTCGCTGCGGATGTGGCTGGGGCTGGTGGCGGCCTTCCTAGGGCTGTTCCTGCTGGTGGAGGGCCGCGGCGGACTCCGTCTGGACCTGTCCACGGCTCTGGGCGATGCGCTGGTGCTGGCCGCCGCGGTCTGCTGGGCCGCCTACACCGTCGCCTCACGGCCATACCTCACCCGGATGTCGCCGCTGCGACTGACCACGGTTACCCTGGCCCTCGGTATGCCGGTCATCATCGCCACGGCCGTGCCCGGGGCCCTGAGGCTCCAGTGGGTGGCCGTCAAGCCCGGCGCCTGGGCCGCGATGGCGTTCTCCGCGATCTTCGCCATCGGCGTGTGCTACGTCATCTGGTACACGTCGGTGCAGGCCGTGGGAAGCGCCCGGACGGCGGCCTTCTCTAACCTGATCCCTGTCGTCGCCCTGATTGCCTCCCTGGTCTTGCTGGGAGAGCCGCTTGGGCTCCTCCAGGTCGTCGGTGGCACGGTGGTCCTGTTCGGGGTGTGGCTCGCGCGTACCGGACGGGTGCAGGTCGCCGGCGCGCCGGTGCCCGCAGCCGAACCGGGTGGGCGCTGACGGGACGAGCGGGACGCGCCAACGTCTAGGCGCGGCAGCCGCCGGGCATATCGTCTGCGGCACGCCTGTCGTGCCGCTCCTCACTTCCCGGTGTCCTGAGGTGTAGCCCGATGACCATCAAGGACTTCCTGCGGCTTGTCGTGGAGCGGGGGGCCTCGGACCTCCACATCAAGGCCGGAACCCGGCCGATGCTGCGGATCGATGGAGCGCTGACCCCCGCCTCAGATGAACGGATGCAGGATGAGCAGGTCCGGGCGCTGCTGGCCGAACTGCTCACGCCAGAGCAACTCGACACGTTTCATCACCGGTTGGAACTGGACATGGCCTACAGCCTCGCCGGCGTGTCGCGGTTCCGGGTGAACGTCTACCAGCAGCGGGGAGGGGTCGGGGCGGCGATCCGGATGATCCCAGCCAGCGTCCCCACGCTGGAAGACCTGCGCCTGCCCAAGGTGATCCGCCGGCTGGCGGCGCTGCCGCGCGGGCTGGTGCTGGTCACCGGCCCCACCGGGAGCGGCAAGTCCACGACCCTGGCGGCGATCGTGAACCTCATCAACCACCAGCGCTCCTGCCACATCGTCACCATCGAGGATCCGATCGAGTACCTGCACTACGATGACAAGAGCATCGTGACCCAGCGCGAGGTCGGCTCGGACACGCACTCGTTCACCGATGCCCTCAGGCACGTGCTGCGTCAGGATCCCGACGTGATCCTCATCGGGGAGATGCGCGACCTAGAGACGATCTCGACGGCCATCACGGCCGCGGAGACCGGGCACCTGGTCCTGGCCACCCTCCACACGGTCAATGCGCCGCAGACCATCGACCGCATCATCGACGTCTTCCCGCCCCATCAGCAGCCGCAGGTGCGGATGCAGCTGTCGGTGGCGCTGGAGGGAGTGCTGTCGCAGACGCTGCTGCCGCTGAAGGGCGGGCGCGGCCGGATGGCCGCCGTCGAGGTGATGGTGACGACCACCGCGATCCGGAACCTGATCCGCGAGGGCAAGACCCACCAGTTGCTCTCCAGCATGCAGTCTGGCGCCAAGGACGGGATGCAGACGCTGAACCAAGCGCTCCGGGACCTGGTGAAGGCCGACCTGGTCACGTTTGAGGAGGCGATGGCTCACAGCAGCAATCCCCAGGAGTTGGCTCAGCTCTGCGGCCGTGAGGCCGCCGCCGTGGCCTCGCTGTGACCAGTCGCCCTGGGGAGTTGACGGGCAGGCCGGGCTTGCTACAATGCGGGGGTGGCTGTCTGGAGGTGACGAAGTGATCAAGCCGCCCCTCGAGGAACTGCTGGAGCAGGTGGACAACAAGTACGCGCTGGTGATCATCGCGGCCAAGCGCGCGCAGCAGTTGAAGGAAGGCGTGTTGCCGCTGGTGGACATCGACTCCGCAAATCCGGTGAGCATCGCGCTGGAGGAAATCGCCACTGGGAAGGTGCGCTACGAGGAACCGCAGGCCGTCGGGCGCTGACGCCGCTGGCGCGACGGTGCTCCACGAATCTCGCTTCTGGCCCCGGGCGGGATTCGTGGCTTTTCGCCGGCGAGGCCTCGGCGGCCGGGTGGGCCATCTGGGAACTTCCCGGCCCATCAGGGCGTATCCAGACCGACGGGAGGCGATCCGATGAGCGTGTGGGTGGTCGCAGCGGCGCTCCTGGTGGCCCTGGCGGGGGGCGCTCCGCCGAGCGCGGAACGGACGGCCGGGGAGCTCAGGCTTCACCTGTCGGTCAACAAGGAGACCTATCATGTCGGTGAAGCCGTGCGCATCCGGCTTCGGGTCACGAATCTGGCGTCTGGCCCGCTGGCGGTCACCATGCGGAGCGGGCAGCAATACGATGTGATCGTCCGGCAGCGCGGCGCCCTGATCTGGCAGTGGTCCCACGACAAGGCGTTCGTCCAGGTCATCCGTGAGTCGACCCTGGCGCCGGGAGAGACGCTCACCTTCACCGGGGCGTGGGACCAGCGCGACCTCCAGGGGCGTCAGGTCGAGCCCGGCGCCTACGAGATCTGGGGAGTTTTCCTCGGGGTCCAGCGACATGGTCCGCCGTCCGTCGAGACGGGACCCGTGCGGATCGTAATCGGCCGCTAGGCGCCTGAGAATTGCTGCGGGGAACGGCCGGGCCCCCGGCAAATCCGCGGGCGGATGTGCGGCGTGGCCTGCAGGAGGGCTTCTCCGGGGAGCGGAAGACAATTGCCCGCGTGGAAAGGCAGCGGGGTCAT
>JACQHU010000062.1 GCA_016198805.1 Armatimonadota bacterium | reverse complement strand
ACGACGGCTTCTCCGGCGGCGAGAAGAAGCGCGCCGAGATTTTGCAGATGGCGGTGCTGGAACCCGAGATCGCCATCATGGACGAGACCGACTCCGGGCTGGATATCGACTCCGTCAAGGTCGTCGCCGACGGCATCATGCGGATGTACGAGGACGCCCGGGGCGGCATGGGGGTGCTGGTGATCACGCACTACTCGCGCATCCTCCAGTTCCTGCGGCCGCACCATGTGCACATCTTGTACGACGGCCGCCTCGTCGTCTCGGGCGGGCCCGCCCTCGCCGAGGAACTCGAGCAGCACGGCTACGAAGGCATCCGGCAGCAGTTCGAGATCGTGGCGGCCGAGGTGCAGGAGGAGGGCGCGGTGCGCCGCGCCGGCAAGGTCTTCTGGGTGGTACACTAGTACGAGGATGGAGAAAACACCGATGGCGACCACGAGCCCGCTGGGCATTGACCTCGACCACTACAAGTGGGGATTCCACGATCCCGAGAAGTACGTGTTCAAGGCCCGCAAGGGCCTCGACCGGGAGATCGTGGAAATGATCTCCCACATGAAGAACGAGCCCGAGTGGATGCGGGCGATCCGCCTCCATTCGCTGGAGCACTTCTTCAAGCGGCCCACGCCGAAGTGGGGCGCCGACCTCGATCAGATCGACTTCAACGACATTTACTACTACCTCAAGCCCACCGACGGGAAGGGACGCACCTGGGACGATGTGCCCGCGGACATCAAGCGCACCTTCGACCGCCTAGGCATCCCCGAAGCCGAGAAGAAGTTCCTGGCCGGGGTCGGGGCGCAGTACGAGAGCGAGAGTGTATACCACAACCTGAAGGAAGAGTGGGAGAAGCTCGGGGTCATCTTCCTCGATACCGACTCAGCGCTGCGCGAACACCCCGACATCGTGCAGGAGTACTTCGGCACGGTCGTGCCGCCCGAAGACAACAAGCTCGCCGCGCTCAACACAGCGGTGTGGTCGGGCGGGTCGTTCGTCTACGTGCCCGCGGGCGTGAAGGTCGACATCCCGCTGCAGGCCTACTTCCGGATCAACGCGGAGAAGGCCGGCCAGTTCGAGCGGACGATGATCATTTGCGAGCCCGGGTCCTACGTCCACTACGTCGAAGGGTGCCTGCCTCCGGGCGAGCTGGTCAGTAAAGGCGACGGATGGGTAAACATAGAGTCCATCTGTCCAGGCGATACCGTCATGGACAGCAATGGCAACCGCGCTGTCGTCAAGAGCGTGCGCGTACGCCCGTTCAAAGGCATCATGCTGACAATTCGGCCAATCTCACGGGGGAACGCCTTCCAGCTGACGCCGGAGCACCCGGTCATGGCAGTGAAGCGGTGTGATGTAGCCGTCAAGCGCCGACCGCGCAAGAACTGGCGAATCGAAGTCGACACGCAGAGATTGATCGCCGGTGCGGCGCGATTTATCCCGGCGGGACAGCTTGAAGTCGGCGACTTCCTGGTATTCCCGATTTCCAAACTGACGCGAGAGAACCCACGATACACGCCAACTGTCATGCGTCTACTTGGGTATTACCTCGCTGAAGGGTCAGCCTACGTTCATAACAGACTCAAGCAACCTGTCGTTTCTTTCACGTTCAACGAGAGCGAGCGGGGACATATCGATGAGGTGAAGGCGCTCATCGAGAAGTTCACGGGCAAGAACTCGATGGAGATCCGGCAGGCTTCGCGTCATGGGATCGAAGTGCGCGTGTATTCTCGTGAGCTCATGGAGGTGTGCGTTACGGAGTGTGGCAAGGGCGCGTCGGAGAAGCAGTTGAGTAGCGCGATCATGGCATTGCCTCCAGCGGTGCAGGCGCATCTGCTGGAGACCTACTTCAAAGGTGACGGTAGCGTCTACGCAAGGCGCAAGCACCTGATGATGCGCGCGACGACTGTGTCGCCGCAGTTGGCATGGCAGCTACAGGAGTTGCTGGCGCGTCAAGGGCATTACGCGACCATTGGCGTGCGCAAGGGTGGCAAGGATACGATTCGTGGCCGGGAGATCACCCGACGCGACCAGTACATCCTGTATTACTCGCCCGACAAACAACAGAGCGAAGTGCGACGCGGCGACGGGTGTTTCTTTGTACCGGTCAAGGAAATCAGTCAGACACCCTACGAGGGTCCTGTATTCAACTTTGAGTTGATGACGACGCCAAACGCCTACGTGACGCGCGGCTTTGCCGTTCACAACTGCACCGCGCCGATCTATACTACCGACTCGCTCCATAGTGCAGTCGTTGAAATCATCGTCAAGGAAGGCGCCCGCTGCCGGTACACGACGATCCAAAACTGGTCCACGAATACCTACAACCTGGTGACCAAGCGCGCCGTGGCCTACCGCGACGCGACTATGGAGTGGGTGGACGGGAATTTGGGCTCGAAGATCACGATGAAGTACCCGAGCGTCTACATGGTCGAGCCCGGCGCCAAGGCCGAGATCCTGTCGGTGGCGTTCGCGGGCAAGGGGCAGCACCAGGACCCCGGCGGCAAGGTCATCCACGCCGCGCCGCACACGCAGTCGAGCGTCGTCAGCAAGTCGATCGCCAAGGACGGCGGCCGGGCGGGGTATCGCGGCCTGGTCAAAGTCTATTCCGGGGCGAAGGGCAGCAGGTGCGCGGTTCGCTGCGACGCCCTCATCCTCGACGAGCGGAGCCGGTCCGACACCTACCCGTACATGGAGATCGACGAGCAGGATATCTCGATCACCCATGAGGCCACGGTGTCCAAAGTGAGCGACGAGCAGCTCTTCTACCTGATGAGCCGCGGGATCAGGGCAGACGAGGCGATGAACATGATCGTCCGTGGCTTCATCGAGCCGATCGTGAAGGAGCTGCCGCTGGAGTACGCGGTCGAGTTGAACCGGTTGATCGCCCTTGAAATGGAGGGCTCCGTTGGGTAGACGGAGCCGGGGCGCCAGGGAGGGCTGGGTCGGGTAGCCTGCCCGGCCGGCTCCTCTCTGCCGGATCGTCGAGAGAACTGTTGGATCCCGGATGAGGCAGGCCATCTGTGCCTGCCTTTTCCTCGACAGCCAGCGTCCGGGACGCACGTGGAGGGGCAGGGGTGACTGATCACGCCACCGCACCACTTCTCACCCGCGCCGGGGGCCCGCTGAGCCGCGAGGCCGCGGAGGCCACGAGCGCCGCCCTGGGCGAACCGCTCTGGGTCCGCCAGCAGCGTCTGGCGGCCTGGGAGGCGTTTGAGCGGCTCCCCTTCCCGGCGCAACTGCGGCCGGAGGAGTGGCGCCGCACGGATATCTCCGGCCTCGACCTGGGGGCGCTCATCGTGCCGCCGCGCCGGGTGGCAGCCGCGCCGCCCTGGGAACTGCTCGGGGTCACCGGGGGTGCCGGCGAGCGGGCAGGCCTGGTCACCCACGTCGACGGGCAGACGGTCGCGCGGGGCCTGGGTGAGGCGGCCGCCCGCGGAGGGGTGATCTTCACCGACCTGGCCAGCGCCGCCGTCCAGCACCCGGACCTGGTGCGCGAACACCTGTTCAGCACCGTGGCCAACTACGACGACCACAAGTTCCGCGCCCTGCACGCGGCGCTGTGGTCGGCGGGAACGCTGCTGTATGTGCCCAAAGGCGTCGAGGTGACCCTGCCGCTGGTGGCCCAGTCGTGGCTGGGGGTGCCCGGGGCGGCGCTGTTTCCACACACCCTGCTGATCGCCGATCAGGGGAGCCAGGTCACGCTGATCGACATTGCCGCATCGGCGCCGACCGACGGCCGCACCTTCGCCTGTGGCGTCACCGAACTGATCCTGCGCCAAGGCGCGCAGGTCCGGTATCTGGCCTTCCGGGAGTGGGGCCCGTCGACGTGGGAGGTCGGCAGCCTGATCCGGGCCCACCTGGAGCGCGACGCCACGCTGCACAGCCTGATGGTCGCGCTCGGCGGGGCCCTGGTGAAGGTCGACGTCGAATCGCTCCTGGCGGGCCAGGGGGCGTCCTCGGAGATGCTCGGGGTGTACTTCGGCGCCGACCGCCAGCACATCGACTTCCACACGCTCCAGGAACACCGGGCGCCGCACACGCACAGCGACCTGCTCTACAGGGGCGCGGTCAAGGACACGGCCCGGGCGGTCTTCGCCGGGCTGATCCGGGTGGCCTGGGGCGCCCAGAAGACCAATGCGTTCCAGGCCAACCGCAACCTGATCCTGTCCGAGGGCGCACGGAGCGACTCGATCCCCAAACTGGAGATCATGGCCAACGACCTGCGGTGCACCCACGGGTCGGCGACCAGCCGGCTCAACGAGGAGCACATCTTCTACCTGATGAGCCGGGGGTTGACACGTGCGCAGGCCACCCGGATGATCGCCGAGGGGTTCTTCAGCGATGTCCTCGACCGCATCCCGCAAGAACGGGTGCGCGCCTTCCTCCAGACGAGGATTGCGGAGAAGATGGGGGATCGATGAGCGAGTTCGTCAAGGTCGCGACGATCGGCGACCTCCCGCCGGGTACGGCGAAGCGGGTCGAGCTGAATGGGCGGAAGATCGCCGTGGTCAACGCCCGCGGGACGATCTACGCGATCGACGATACCTGTACGCACGAGAACGAATCGCTGTCTGAAGGCCCGGTGGTCGGAGAGATCATCGTGTGTCCCAAGCACGGCTCACGCTTCCACGTGCCCACCGGCCGGGTGCTCTCGCTGCCAGCGGTACGTCCGGTGGACACCTATCCGGTCAGGCTCGATGGCGACGACATTCTCCTGTCGCCGGAAGCCCGGCGCGGCCAGGGGATGCCGCACAAGCGGTAGGCGGAGGGCGATCATGAATCTGGGCGAGCGTGTCCGCGACGATTTCCCGCTGCTTCACCGGACGATCAACGGCAAACGCCTGGTCTACCTGGACAGCGCGGCGACCTCCCAGAAGCCCCGCGTGGTGCTCGACGCGCTCATGGAGTACTACCACGACTACAACGCCAACGTGCACCGCGGGATCTACCGTATTGCCGAAGAGGCCACCGCGCGCTATGAGGAGTCCCGTGCCAAGCTGGCGGCCTTCCTGGGCGCGGCGCGGCGGGAGGAGATCGTGTTCACCCGCGGGACCACCGAGGCCGTCAACCTGGTCGCCGCGACCTGGGGGCGGGCCAACGTGGGGCCGGGCGACGAGATCGTCCTTACGATCATGGAGCATCACAGCAACATTGTGCCCTGGCAGCTGCTGGCCGCGGAGAAGGGCGCGCGCCTGCGGTACATCCCCGTGACCGACGAAGGCCGGCTCGACCTCTCCGCGCTCGACGGGCTGCTGACCGAGCGCACGAAGCTCGTCAGCCTCACCCACCAGTCGAACGTGCTCGGCACGGTGAATCCCGTTCGCCTGATCGCCGACCGCGCGCACGCCATGGGCGCGAAGGTCCTGGTGGATGGCGCGCAGAGCGTGCCGCACCAAGCGGTGAATGTCCAGGCGCTGGGCGTCGACTTCCTGGCGTTCTCCGGACACAAGATGCTGGGGCCCACGGGCAGCGGCGGGCTGTGGGCGCGGTACGACCTGCTGGAGGCGATGCCGCCCTACCACGGCGGCGGCGAGATGATCATGCTGGTCACCCTCGAGCGCTCGACCTACAAGGACCCGCCGCACAAGTTCGAGGCCGGCACGCCCAACATCGCCGACAGCATCGTGCTGGGGGTGGCGGCCGACTACCTCCGTGGCATCGGGTTCGACGCCATCACCGCGCACGAGCGCGACCTGACCGCGTACGCGCTGGAGCGTCTGCGGACTGTGCCCGGTCTGACCATCGTAGGACCCGCCGAGCCGGTGGATCGCGGGGGCGCCATCAGCTTCACCATGGACGTCGTCCACCCCCACGACATTGCGCAGGTGCTGGACCAGGAGGCGATGGCGATCCGCGCCGGACATCACTGCGCCCAGCCCCTGCACCGGCGGTTCAATATCGCCGCCACCGCCCGCGCCAGCCTGCACCTGTACAACACGCGGGAGGAGATCGACGCGCTGGTGGATGGCCTGCACGCCGTCCACCGGATGTTTACGCGGTCCCCCCATCCGGTGTAGGCTGACGACGGCCGCCGCCGTCACGCGCGCGGCATCGCATCGGAGGAGGACCGGGTGGCGCTCGACGACCTGTACCGCGAGGTAATCCTCGACCACTACCAGCACCCACGCAACCGCGGCCGGCTGGAGCCCAGCGACGTCTCGGTGGAAGGCGCCAACCCGCTCTGCGGTGACGAGCTTGCGTTCTTCCTGCGGCTGCGCGACGGCCGGGTCCAGGACGTCCGCTTCGACGGGCGCGGCTGCTCCATCAGCCAGGCGTCCGCGTCGATGATGACCGACGCCATCAAAGGGAAGACGCTGGACGAGGTGCGGGCGCTGGTGGCGCAGTTCAAAGGCATGATGCGCGGCCAGGAACCCTCATCCGACCTGGGTGACCTGGTGGCCCTGCAGGGCGTGCGCAAGTTTCCGGTGAGGATCAAGTGCGCCACCCTGGCCTGGGTGGCCCTCGAGCAGGGACTCGACGAGCACGCCGCGGGCCGCCCTGCGAGCACGGCGACCACCGAGACCGAGCCCTGACCTCACCGCGTCGGGTCCCTTCCGGCTCCACGCCGGGATGCGGGCACGCGTCTGCAGGCCCGCGGGGAGAGTCCGCCGAACTCCCCTGAAAACCTGACAGGAGGTCCGCCACGCCACGCCTGCTGGCCCGCCACCTGGCCGTCGCGCTGCTGACGCTGCTCGGCGCGTCGGTGATGGTGTTCGGGCTCGTCCACCTGGCGCCGTTTGACCCCGCCCGATACTTCGTGCAGTTCCGCCAGGGAGCGCGCGAAGAACAGATGCGCGGGCTGCGCGCCTGGTACGGGCTGGACGACCCTGTGCCGGTGCAGTACCTGCGGTGGCTCGGCCGGGCCGCGGTCGGCGACTACGGCCGGTCGGTCAGCAACGGCCGGGAGGTCGGGCCCGAGCTGTTCCGCCGCATGCCCTGGAGCCTGCTGCTTGTCGGCACCTCCCTGGGCCTGGCCTGGGTGCTCTCGGTCCCGCTGGCGGTGGCTTCCGCCGCCGGCGGGCTCGCCGGCCGGGTGGGCGGTGCCGCCGTCACCGGCGGGACGCTGCTGCCCGTGTTCCTGCTCTCCAGCGTGCTGGTCTATACCTTCGCGGTGCGGCTAACCTGGATTCCCATTCTTCCCCCCTTTGAATTGAGGCTGCTCGATTTCGCGCTCTGGCGCTCCCTGCTGCTCCCGTCGGTCAGCCTGGCGCTGCCCGTCGCGGCCCTGATCGCGGGCGCCCTCCGGCGGGATCTCGCGGCGGGCCTGACCGCCGCGTATACCACGACCGCGCGGGCCAAGGGTCTGTCCCGGCGCAAGGCCGTCTGGCGGCACGCCGCGCGCATCGCGATCACCTCGCTGCTTGTGCGCCCTCTGCCGACACTCAGCGCGATGTTCGGCGCCATGCTCGTCGTGGAAGAAATTTTCGGCTGGCCCGGGATGGGACGGGTGTTCATGCGCGCGATCGCCCAGCGCGACATCACCGCCGTGCAGGCCTCGCTGTTCCTGCTGGGGGCCATGGTGCTGGGCGCGGAATGTCTGGCCCGCACCGCCGTCGGCCGCCGTGTCCTGGCGGATCTTCCGCCTGACGATCACCGGCGGCTCCCGGGCCACGCGGCGCCGCTGGCCGCGCCCGGGGCGCGCCTGTGGATCCCGCTGGTCGCATCGGGGGTGATCGTGCTCGGGGCCATCGCCGCGCCGGTGCTGGTGCGGTTTCCTCCCGATCAGGTGCTCCTCGAGGAGATCCAGCTCCCGCCTTCCTGGCGCCACTGGATGGGCACCGACGCCTCCGGCCGCGACCTGTACAGCCGGCTGCTGTTCTCCGGACGCGCGACGCTCGGCCTCGCGCTGGCGCCCGCGGCGGTGGCCACCCTCGCCGGTCTCCTCCTCGGCGGGCTCTCCGTGTGGCAGGATACGGGATGGGGCGATGCGGCTGCGGCCGTCGCGCGCGCCGTCATGGCCGTCCCGGTACTGGCGCTGGCGCTTTCGGTGGTCATCGTGACCGGCCGGGCGCCGGTGGCTATCGGCACTGTATTCGTCGCCTTCGGGCTGGCGCAGGTGGCGGGACGGCTGAAGGCCCTGGTGGCCGCGGCCCGGCAGTGGACCTTCGTGCAGGCCGGGCTGGCCGCCGGCGCCCCTCCCGCCTGGATCGGGGAACGGCATCTGCTGCCGCACCTGGCCCGTCCGTTGCTGGCCGAGTGTCTCGGGCTCGTGCCCGGGTTCGTGCTGCTGGAGGCGACCCTGGGCTTTTTCGGCTACAGCCTCTCCCCCACGATCCCGACGTGGGGCACGATGTTGTGGCGTGGCCGCGAGGCGCTCCACCGCGGCGACTGGTGGCTGCTGGCCTTCCCGGTGGGATTCGTCATGGTGGCCTCGTGGGGATTCATGCGGCTCGCCGAGGCGCTGCGGGAGCCGGCGCCGCCGACGTACGTCGTGACGCCGAAGCCGGTGCTCGGGCGGGCATGGGGCCCGGCGGCGGCCGGGAGGCGGGTGGTCGCATCACCGGCACTCGCGCGCGTTCGCGCCGCGTCGCCGCGGGCGCCGCATCCTGCCGCGGTGCGCAGCCCGACCGCAGGGCCGCTGCCCGGCGCGCCCCGGTCGCCCGCGCCCGGCGGCACTCCCGCCGACGGCGGGGCTAACGGCGGGTCTTCCGCATAAGGGCGCGGCGCGCCGCGGCGATAATCTCCGCCGCGGTCAGGCCGTACTTCTCCATCAACTGCCGCGGCGACCCGGACTCGCCGTAACAGTCACGGATCCCCACGCGCTCAACCGGCACCGGATGGTGGGCGGTGACCAGCTCGGCCACGGCGCCCCCCAGGCCCCCGTAGATCGTGTGCTCCTCGGCCGTGACGATGGCGCCGCTCTCGCGTGCCGCCGCCACCAGGGTCTCTTCGTCCATCGGCTTCAGCGTCGAGACGTTGAGCACCCGCGTGCGGATCCCGTCCGCGGCCAGGACGTCGGCCGCCACCAGGGCTTCGGCGACCATGATCCCGCACGCCGCGATGGTCAGGTCGCCGCCGTCGTGCAGCAGGGCCGCCTTCCCGATGGCAAACGCGTACCCGTCGTCGAAGACGACCGGCACGGCCGCGCGGCCCAGGCGCACATAGACCGGGCCGCGATGATCCACCAGCGCCCGGACGGCCTTCGCGGTCTCGACCGCATCGGCCGGGACGATCACGGTCATGTTGGCCAGCGCGCGCATCATCGCCAGTTCCTCGATGGCCTGCGCGCTCATGCCGTCCTCGCCGACCGTGATCCCGCCGTGGGTGCTGACGAACTTCACGTTGAGGTTGGGCTGCGCGACCAGCACCCGGATCTGGTCGTAGCACCGACCCGGCAGGAAGACGGCGAACGACGAGACGAACGGGATCTTCCCGGACACCGCCAGGCCCGCGGCCACGCCGATCATGTTCTGCTCCGCGATGCCGCACTCGACGAAGCGGTCGGAATATGCCGCGGCGAACGCTTCCAGCCGGTTCGAGTCCCGCAGGTCTCCGGTCAGCGCGTAGATCCGCGGATCTCCGCGGGCGACCTCTACCAGCGCCTCGCCGTAGGCGTCGCGCGTCGCTTTCATCCCGTGCGTCGTGGTCGTGGGAGCGGCCATCGCCTTCTATCCCTTCTGCGCGCCATCGAGTTCCGCGAGCGCGCGCCCTAATTCAGCCTGCGTCAGCGCCTTGCCGTGGAAGCCGACGACCCCTTCGATGAACGAGACGCCCTTGCCCTTGACCGTGCGCGCCACGATGATCTGTGGACGGCCTCCGACCCCGCGGGCCTGCTCCAGCGCCGCGAGGATCGCCCCCATGTCGTGGCCGTCGATCTCCTGGACGTGCCAGCCAAACGCCCGCCACTTGTCGGCCACCGGGTCGAGCCGGATGCGCTCCTCGGTCCGGCCGGTCTGTTGTAGGCCGTTGCGGTCCAGGATGGCGGTCAGGTTCTCCAGGCCGTAGTGATGGGCGAACAGCGCGCCTTCCCAGATCGATCCCTCCTGCGACTCGCCGTCGCCGAGCAGCGCGTAGACGCGGTACGGGCGTCCGTCGCGCTGGCCCGCGAGCGCCATGCCGATCGCGGCCGAGAAGCCCATGCCCAGCGACCCGGTCGAGATCTCGACGCCCGGCGTGCGGGTCATGTCGGGGTGGCCCTGGAGGATGCTGTCGATCTCGCGCAGCGTCCACAGGTGCTTCGGGTCGAAGTACCCGCACGCGGCCAGCACCACATACCAGGCCGGGCACGCGTGCCCTTTGCTCAGCACGAACCGGTCACGATCCGACCAGGAGGGGTTGCGCGGATCGTGGCGCATGTGGTGGAAGTAGAGCGCCGTCAGGATGTCGATGGCCGAGAGCGATCCGCCGGGGTGGCCGGAGCCGGCCTTCGTGATGACCTGGAGGATGGTTTTGCGAAATTCGCGCGCGCGGGCTTCGAGGGCATGCACGTCAACGGCCGGACCCATCGGCGACTCCCTCATGGGGAAGGGCTTCCCGGGTGAACGGTCTGTAGGGTTCTGTGGCCGCGACGCGTAACCCTCTCTTGGCAAGACCGACGTCGGTTCCGTGAGGGTGAGATGAAAGGGATTCGCGTGCATGCGACAGGTGGTCCCGAGGTCCTGCGCTACGAAGACCTGCCCGAGCCGCAACCGGGCCCGGGCGAGGCGCTGGTGCGCGTCGAAGCCATCGGGGTGAACTTCATCGACGTCTATCACCGCACCGGTCTCTACGCGCGCCCGCTGCCGTTTACACCCGGGCTGGAGGGGGCCGGGACCGTGGTGCGCATCGGATCTGGAGCGGCAGACCTCGCGCCGGGCGACCGCGTTGCCTGGGCCGGGGTGAGCGGATCGTATGCCGGGCAGGTCGTCGGCCAGGCCGCGCGGATGGTGAAGGTGCCCGACGGCCTGGATGCCCCTCGCGCCGCGGCGGCCATGCTGCAGGGGATCACTGCCCACTACCTGGTCCATTCGACGTATCCCTTGCGACCGGGGGAGTGGGCGCTGGTGCACGCCGCCGCTGGCGGCGTGGGCTTGTTGCTGGTCCAGATGGCTAAGCGCCTGGGCGCCTCCGTGATCGGCACCACCTCGACCGAAGCCAAGGCGCGGCTGGCCCGGGAGGCGGGCGCCGACCACGTGATCCTCTACACAGAGCAGGACTTCGAAGCCGAGACCCGGCGGCTGACGGGCGGCCGCGGGGTGGCGGTCGTCTACGACTCCGTGGGCCGGACGACCTTCGAGAAGAGCCTCAATTGTCTGGTCCCGCGCGGCTACATGGTTCTCTTCGGCCAGGCCAGCGGGCCGGTGCCACCGGTGGATCCGCAGGTCCTCAACACCAAGGGCTCGCTGTTCCTGACGCGGCCCACGAGCGCGCACTACACGGCGACCCGCGACGAGTTGCTGCACCGCACGTCCGACGTGTTCCGGTGGATTCAATCGGGTGAGTTGAAGGTGCGGATCGATCATCAGGTTCCCCTGGCGCAGGCAGCGGAGGCGCACCGGATGCTCGAGAGCCGGCAGACCACCGGAAAGGTGCTGCTGATGCCATAGGTGCGTCTGCCCTGGTGATCCGATTCCAGGGCATCGGCCGAAACGCAGGCAGAATCAAGGTTTGACGCTCGCGACAAGCGGATGCTACGATGAGGGTGACGCTGCAGCCCGCGCGGGGGGGATCCATGCCGCTGATCAAGGTCGCCAAAGTGTCCGACGTGCCCGAAGGAGCGGGGAAGGCCGTCGACGTCGGCGGGGTGACCGTGGCGCTCTTCCACCGCCCGGACGGCTGGTTTGCCATCGAGGGCATCTGCACCCACAAGGGTGGGCCGCTGGCCGAGGGCGACGTGGAAGGCGTCACCGTGACCTGCCCCTGGCACGGCGGGCAGTTCGACATCCGGAACGGCAACCTGATTGCGCCGCCGCCGCAGCGCCCCGTCCGGGCGTTCCGCGTGGTGGTCGACGGAGAGGACGTCAGCCTCGACGTGTCGTAGCGTGCACCGGCTGGCGCCCCCAGGGAGGACCGGATGAGCACACAGCCCCCACAGCCCCCCGTGCCCTCGCGGCTCGCGTCGATTGCGGCGGCCATCGACATCCTGGACCAGTTGCCGGGCGGCAACCTCATCCTGACGAAGGTCGAGTATCTCCTCAACTGGGGCCGGGCGGCCAGCCTCTGGCCGCTGACCTTCGGGCTGGCCTGCTGCGCCATCGAGATGATGGCGGCGTTCGCCGGACGGTTCGACCTGGATCGCATCGGGGTCATTCCCCGCGCCACCCCGCGCCAGGCGGACCTGATGATCGTCGCCGGGCGCTGCACCATCAAGATGGCGCCGATCGTCCGGCGGCTGTGGGAGCAGATGCCCGAACCCAAGTACGTCATCTCCATGGGCTCGTGCGCCACCTGCGGCGGGCCCTTCTACTACGACAACTACTCGATCCTGAAGGGCATCGACCAGGTGGTCCCGGTGGACGTCTACGTCCCCGGCTGCCCGCCCCGGCCGGAGGCCCTGATCGAGGGCATCCTGAAGCTGCAGGAGAAGATCAAGGTCGAGCCGTTCCTGCGGCGCACGGTCGCAGCCCAGGCCTAGACGCCACCCAGTCCAGGAGCGCGCCTGCCATGCCGCTTCGCACCGAACAGCTGATGCTCAACATGGGTCCCCAGCACCCCAGCACCCACGGCGTGCTGCGGCTGGTCGTGACCCTCGACGGCGAGAACATCGTGGAGGTCCAGCCCGATATCGGCTACCTGCACTCATCCGTCGAGAAGATGATGGAGTACCGCACCTACCTGATGAACGTCGCCCTGGTCGACCGCGGCATGGACTACATCGCGGCCCTGGCCAACGAGGAAGGCTACCTGCTGGCCGTGGAGCGGCTGGGCGGCATCGACGTGCCGGCGCGGGCCCGGTGGCTGCGCACGATCATGCTGGAATTCCAGCGGCTCTCCAGCCACCTGGTCTGGCTAGGGACCTGGGGCATCGACCTGGGCGCGACGACGGTCTTCCTGTACTGCTTCCGGGAGCGCGAGGTGATCCTCGATCTCTTCGAGCAGGTCACCGGCGGCCGGCTGCACCACGTGTACTTCCGGCCCGGCGGCGTCTACGAGGACCTGCCCCCGGGCTGGACCGACCGGGCGCTGGCCTTCTGCGATGAGTTCCCGGGCCACCTGCAGGAGTACCACGACCTGCTGACCGGGAACCCGATCTTCCTGGCGCGCACCCAGGGCGTGGGCGTGCTCCCCAAGGACGCGGCCATCACCATGGGGGCGTGCGGGCCGGTGGCGCGGGCATCAGGGATCAACTTCGACGTGCGCAAAGCGTTCCCGTACGAGGCCTACGGGGAGGTCGAGTTCGATATCCCCACCTTCGAGCAGGGGGACTGCTTCGCGCGGTATCTGGTGCGGATGGAGGAGATGCGGCAGAGCCTCCGGATCATCCGCCAGGCGATCGAGAAGCTGCCGCCGGGGGAGATCCGGAGCAAGGTGCAGGTGACCGTCAAGCTGCCCAAAGGTGAGGTCTACGCCCGCACCGAGTCGCCCCGCGGCGACCTGGGTGTCTACCTGGTGAGCAGCGGCGACGATATGCCGTACCGGGTGAAGATCCGCGCGCCGTCGTTTTCCAACTTGTATGCGCTGACCGAGATGATGCGCGGCTGGAAGGTCGCCGATGTGATCGCGATCCTGGGCAGCGTCGACATCGTGCTGTCCGACGTGGACCGGTAGGGAGGGCAGGATGCTGGATCTGGCGACGCGGGCGTGGGAGGCAGTCACCGGGCTCTACCTGGGGCTGCGGGTGACCATCCTGGCGCTGGTCAGGCCCAAGAACACCGTCAAGTATCCGATTGAAAAGGTCAACGTCTCCCCCCGGTGGCACGGACTGCTGGCGCTGCCCATCGATCCCGAGACCGGCAGCGACATGTGCATCATCTGCTTCCAGTGCGAGCGGGTCTGCCCCGACCGATGCATTCACATCGAGGCGACGGGCAGAGCGAAGGACCGGGTACTCACCCGGTTTGACATCGAGATGGACAAGTGCTGCTACTGCGGGCTGTGCGTCGAGGTCTGCCCGACCGAGGCGATCGTCTTTGTCCCGCACTATGAGGCCAGCACGTTCAACCGCAGCAACCTGCTGTACGACCTCGACGACCTGCGCCGCGCGACGCCCAAGGAGCCCATCGCGCACGGGGTCGTCCGCATCGGAGGCCGCTAGTGTCCTGGGGCCTGGTCGAGGAACTCCAACGGCGCTTCCCCGAGATCGAGCCGTTCCCGCGACCTGAGGAGAGCCACGCCGAGGGCCATGGCCCCGCCGCGCCGGCGCGCGGCCACGGCGAGACGAAGTTCACGCACCACGTCCCCGGCGCCTGGGTGCCGGCAGCAAGCCTGCTGGAGGTTTGCCGCGTGGTGCGGGACGAGGCGCCGTTCCACCTGGACTACTGCTCGTTCGTGTCGGCCGTCGACTGGATGGCAGACGGCACCTTCGAGGTGGTCTACCATCTCTACTCGATGACGGAACGCCACCAGATGCTGCTGAAGGTGCGGGTGCCGCGCCAGTCCCCGCGCACCCCCAGCGTCACCGGGATCTGGGGCGGGACTAACTGGCACGAGCGCGAGACCTATGACCTGTTCGGCATCGTCTTTGAAGGGCATCCCGACCTCCGCCGGATCATGATGACCGAGGACTGGCACGGTCACCCGCTGCGCAAGGACTACGTCTACGAAGAGCCGCGGTGGCTCGTGGACCTGGCGACCCAGCGGCAGCGCGAGATCGAGGGCCTCGGGCTCGGGGAACGTGCGTAGCTGGCGCCAGCCGGTCTGGAGGACCCAGCGCCCCGGGGCACCCGACCGGGGCGCGTTCCATTTGCGGGATCCGCTTGACGCAATCTTTACGTACCATTGGTAGGGTAGGCGTGCAGGGGGGGGTGGGGTTGATGCGGCAGTGGTTCGCGTGGCGGGGCGCGATCGCGGGGGTCGCCGCCGGCACGGCGTTAGCCTGGGCGCTGGTGGCCGGCTGGTTCACCGGAGGCCTGCCGGTCCTGGCCGGCGCGCTCTCTGAGCGGGCACGCGGGCTGCTGCCGCTGCAGGTCCTCGGCTATCTCATCGTCCGGCTGAAGTTCGCGGCGAAGCCCTTCGGATACTGGATGACGATCGGGACGGTCGTGCTGACCTGTGCCGTCCTCGGCGGCCTGTGGGCCGCGCGGAACCCGCGCCGGTACTGGGTGGTGGCCGCAGGCGCTGCGCTCGTTGTCGGAGCCGCGCTCTGGCTCCTCGCCGCGCCCCCGGCGGTCACGTATCTGGCGGCCGGGTACGGCGCGCAGGGGATGGCTGACGCCGAGGCGCGCGCGCTCGCGATGCGGACCGTCACCGCGGCCGTTGCGTTCGATGGCATCCTGGCCGGGGTCGTCTTTGCGGTCGCGCTGTGGTTGCCCGCCGGCCGCTCGCAGCCGGCCGCATCAGGCGCACCATCTGCGACCGTCAGCCGCCGGGAGTTCCTCTCGCGCGGGATGCTGGTGGCCGGCACGCTGGCCACATCCGGCGCGCTGATTCACTGGGTTGGAGCCGCCGCGGCGCGCGCCGGGGCCGCAGCGCAGTCGCTCTTCCAGCGCATCAGGGGCCTCCCACCCGAGGTGACACCGAACGACAGGTTCTACGTCGTCAGCAAGAACCCGGCGGGGCTGGACCCCAAGGTCGACGCCTCGAAGTGGAGCCTGGAGATCACCGGCCTGGTCGGCAAGCCGATCAAGCTCACGTACGAGGAGATCCGGGCGATGCCGTCGGTCACCCGGTATCACACGCTCGAATGCATCAGCAACGAGGTGGGAGGCGATCTGGTCAGCAACGCCCTGTGGAAGGGCGTCCGGTTCCGCGATCTGATCGCATTGGCCGGCGGGGTGAGTCCCAAGGCGATCCGACTCGCGCTGCGCTGCGCCGATGGTTACACCGAGGGCCTCCCCGTGATCGAGGCCATGCACTCCGACACCCTTCTGGCGTACGAGATGAACGGCGAACGCCTGCCCCATAATCACGGGTTCCCGGTGCGGATGCTGGTGCCCGGACTGTTCGGGATGAAGAATCCGAAGTGGCTCACGAAGATCGAGGCCGTCTCGACCCAGTTCACCGGGTACTGGCAGGCCTCAGGATGGAGTGACGAGGCCGTGGTGAAGACCACGTCCCAGGTCCGCGTGCCCGGCCACGGGTCGGCCACCATGAATGCCGGCGGCGAGGTGGAACTCGGCGGGGTCGCCTACAGCGGCGACCGCGGCATCCAGGAGGTCGAATTCAGTCCCGACGGCGGCAAGACATGGATCAAGGCGGAGACCAAGCCACCGCTCGGCAAGTACACCTGGGCCCTCTGGGCCGCCACCTGGAAACCCACCGGCCCGCGGGAGTACACGCTCAAGGTCCGGGCGCGCGACGGCACTGGGCTCCTGCAGACTTCGCAGGAGGCGCCCACGCTGCCTGACGGCGCCACAGGCTACCACACCATTCGCATCCGGGTGAGGAAGTAGTGGCGGACGAACCCCTCCCGTCGCGGGTCTTTACGCTGGAGGAGGCCAACGCCATGCTGCCCGACCCGGAAGCCCGCATCGAGCGCCTCCGGACGCTGCGCGAGGAGGCGCGCCGGACGCGGGAACTCCTGGACATCCTCGGCAGCGGCTGGAGGCCGGCGAGGCCGTGCTGTCGGCCATCGGTGAACGTCAGGCCGCCTTCGACGCGCTCAGCCAGGAGTTCGGCCGCCTGATCGATGACGTCGACGCGCGGGGGGTCGTCCTGCGCGACCTCGAGGAGGGCCTGGTGGACTTCCCCGCACGGGCGCGCGGCATGCCGATCTTCCTCTGCTGGCGCGTCGGCGAACCGCGGATCACGTTCTGGCACGGGGTCACCGAGGGATTTGCCGGCCGCAAACCGATCTGGACCATCCCCGATCCCTCCGGGCGACCGCCCGCCTGACCGGAAGGAAGCCTGTCGCCGGGCCGCGAACCTCGGTGTGGCGACATCCGCCTCTTCCATGGGTGAACTGCCCTCACTCGTCCTGACCTCGCCTCTCCTCCCCGGGCATCGCTGCACGCACGGAGGCCGCCGTGCCGGCCCCCTTTGACCTGGT
>JACQHU010000058.1 GCA_016198805.1 Armatimonadota bacterium | reverse complement strand
CCGGCTGCAGACCCTCTCGGGACCATCGGCGCTGTCGGCCTGGCAGCTCCACATCGTGCGGGAAGAGTACAAACCCCGGCCGGTGCTGCTCGTCGTGCCGGCCGCCGGATCGGATCCTGCCCGGGTGACATCCGACGCACGAAGCAAACTGCTGGAGATCGACGTGCTCCGGCTGGGGATCGAGCACCGCATTGTGCTGGATCCTGAGGTGCGCCTTGCCGAGCGTCTGGAAGAAGAACGTACCTGGAGCGGCAAGCCCCGCCGGGTCATCGACCGGAGCGTCTCTGGAGGACGTCCGTGACGACAGGCCTGCAGTTCCCCGTGCTGGCCGAGGAAGGGCGAGACCACGCCCTGGTCGACGTCCTTGCCCTCGCGAACCGGGCGCCGTTCTACCGCACCCGCTGGCGCCGCGCGTCTCCCGGCGACGGACCAGATGCTCTGTCTGTCCTTCCCGTGATCACGCCCGACGAGTGGTCTCGCGCCCTCCGCCGGAATCCTCGCCAGGTGGTTGCAGACCTCCCGGCGCTCTGGACGCTGACCCGTTACGCGGGGCGGGACCTGTGGTTCCCGGTCGCCCACCGGGATCTCCCCGTGGCCGCCTCCGCCGCCGCGGCGGCGATGCGGCTGGCCGGGATTCGTGACGGTGACCGAATCCTCGCCGTCCTCCCGCCCGCGCCCTCGATATGGAACGGACTGCCCTACTTGCTGCTGCAGTCCGACCTGGCGGTCGAAATCCTCCCCCTGTGCGTGGACACCGTCACGTTCAAGCCCTCGCTCGCGGCATTCCCCATCGCACGGGGACCGAAGGTCTTCCTGGCGTCACCGGTCCTGGGGGCGGACCTCGCCCGCCTCGCGGGGGCCCTGCCGATCTGGGAACGCACCGTCTTCTACGAGGACGCGGCGGCGTTCGAAGACCCAACACCCGGCGCGTTCGGCAACACGGACACCAGCGGTACGAACGCCGCGGTGCGGCTCCTCGCGTTGCCCGGATGCCCCGCACCGATCGGCCGCTGTGGGGCCGGCGCCTGGCACCTGCCGGCGGCCGCGGCCCTGGCGGAGATCCACCCGCGCACGCTCGCGGCCGGCGCACGCCCGCAGGTGCGGCTGCTCGCCGACGCCCCACAACACGAACGCGGCGTGCTGGTCGTCACCACCTTCACGCACGCCGCGCCGCTGGTGCGCTTCGTCACCGACCTCGCTATCCGGGCGCCGGGGTCTCATTCCTGCGCCTGCGGCGATCCGTCACCCCGCTTTTATCCCGGCGCTGGCCCGCTGGAGGTCGCCAGCGCCGGACCGGACGGAGACCCTCAGGCTACGTTGCCCGTCGTACCTCCACCATGAACTGCTCGTACGCCCGGCGGATGTGCGCCATCGCGTCGCTGCCAAACTTCTCCAGAAAGGCATCCGCCAGCACGAACGCCACCATCGCCTCGCCGATGACGCCAGCCGCCGGGACCGCGCAGACGTCGCTCCGGACCACCACGGCCTCGATGGGCTCCTTCGTGCGGAGATCCACCGACCGCAGCGGCGTCCGCAGGGTGGAAAGAGGTTTCATCGCCGCCCGCACCACCAGGGGGTCGCCGCTGGTCGTCCCGCCTTCAATCCCGCCCGACCGGTTGGTCAACCGATAGAACCCGCGGGCGGGATCGTGGAAGATCTCGTCGTGGGCGCGGCTGCCCGGGGTGCGCGCGACGTCGAACCCCAGACCGAACTCGACGCCCTTGACCGCGTTGATCGAGATCAACGCGGCGGCGATGCGCGCATCCAGCTTGCGATCCCAGTGGACGTAGCTGCCCAGGCCGGGGGGCAGACCGAGCGCCACGACCTCGAAGACGCCGCCCAGGGTATCTCCACGCTCAGCGGCCGCATCGATGGCGGCCTTCACGCGCGCCTCCGCCTCCGGGTCGACGCAGCGCACCGCCGAGGCTTCGGCCAGCGCCGGAATATCCTCCCAGCGCTCGGGCCGCGTGCGGATCGCCTCCCCGCCGATCTCGGTCACGTGGCTGAACACCTGGACCCCGAATTCCTCAAGGAGACGCCTGCATACCGCGCCCACCGCCACTCGCGCCGCCGTCTCGCGGGCGCTGGAGCGTTCCAGGACGCGGCGGACCTCATCAAATCCGTACTTCAGCGCTCCAACCAGGTCGGTGTGACCCGGCCGCGGGCGCGTGATATCGGGTTCGTCCTTCCGCCAGTCGCGGTTCCCGATCCACAGCGCCACCGGCGCGCCGATCGTTTCCCCGCGGATCCCCCCCGAAATGATCTCGGCCCGGTCCTGCTCGATCTGCATCCGGCCACCACGGCCGTATCCGAACTGCCGTCGGGCGAGTTGTCCATTGATGTAGTCCTCATCGATCGGCAACCCCGCCGGCAGGCCTTCGAGGGTCGCCACGAGAGCTCGCCCATGAGACTCGCCCGCCGTTAGAAACCTCAACATGCCGCCTCCTCCAGTGCCAAAGCGTCGAACCATGCGGCCGATGGTGGAGGAATACGACCCCGCAGGAGGGACGCCTCCTGGAAGCGTGGAAGGCTGGCGTGTGCTGAGCCCCGCGCGCCGAAGCCTCTACAGCCTGGGGACGTTCGGTTCGAGCCTCCTGCAGCAGACTGTCCTGCTGTGGGTCTTTTACTTCTACGCGCCGCCGCCCGGCGGGGAACTGCCCACGCGGGTGGCGCCGGGACTGCTGGGGCTGGCCGTCGGCCTGGGCCGCATTGTTGACGCCCTGGCCGATCCCCTGGTGGCGCACTGGAGTGACCGGCGCCGCGGGCGTGGAGGACGCCGGCGGCCGTTTATCCTGATCGGCACGCCGCTGCTGGCACTGGTGTTCGCGCTGGTCTGGCGCCCTCCGGATCCCGCTATGACAGCGGCCAATTTCATCTACCTGTCCGCCCTGCTGGGGGCGTTTTTCTTCCTCTTCACCTTCGTTCTCAACCCGTACATGTCACTGCTCCCCGAGGTCACCACGGAGGGCCGCGACCGCGTCAACACCACGGCCTGGCAGACGGCCTTCAGCCTCACGGGCATCGTGACGGCCTACGTGGCTTCGGGATATCTGCAGTCCCGATGGGGATTCCCAACCATGGGTCTGGTGCTGGCACCGATCAGCATGCTTGCGCTGCTGGCCGCCGCCCTGGCCGTACACGAACGCACGGTGGACACGCCGCGCGTCGCATTCGGTGCGGCCATCCGCACGGTCTTTGACGACCGGCCGTTCCGTATCTTCATCCTGGGATTCGCCCTGCTCTGGCTGGGATTGTCCACCGTGCAGCTGGCTCTGGCCCTGATCGTGACGGTGCTGATGGGACTCCCGCGATCCGCGGTCGGGACGGTACTCGGCGTCGGCGTGCT
>JACQHU010000059.1 GCA_016198805.1 Armatimonadota bacterium | reverse complement strand
GCCACCTCGATCAGCCGCGCGTGCGTCGGCGCGATCAACGGGTCGACCAGGAGCACCCCGTCCTGCCCGAGGATCCCCGTGCAGTTGGTGCCGTAGGCCGTGTGCATCTCGTCGCCGCCCAGCGTCCAGACCACGATCTCCGGCCGCAGACGCGTTTCAGTCAGCGGGTTCATGGATTGTGCTATTCTTGGTGGAAGCATGCATCCCTCGGCAGCCGTCTTCCTGATGGCGTATGGGACACCCGCCAGATTGGAGGACATCGAACCCTACTTCACGAACATCCGCGGCGGCCGGCGCGCCAGTCCCCAGCAGGTCCAGGCCCTGATCGAACGCTACCGGGCCATCGGCGGCGCCTCGCCGCTGCTGGCCATCACCCGCCAGATGGCGGAGGCGCTCGCCGCGCGCACCGGTTTGCCGGTCTACATCGGCATGAAGCACTGGCACCCGTTCATCCACGAGACGGTGACCCAGATGCACGCGGCGGGCGTGCAGCGCGCCGTGGCCATCACGCTGGCGCCCCACTACTCGCGGCTGAGCGTCGGCGTCTACATCAAGACCGCCCAGGAGGCGGCGGCGAGATGCGGGGGGCCGCACCTGCGGTTCGTCGAGTCGTGGCATCTGCATCCCGGGCTCATTGCCACCCTGGCCGCGCGCATCCGCGAGGCCTGCCGGCACCTGCACGATCCCGATGCGGCGCGGGTCCTGTTCACCGCCCACAGCCTGCCCAAGCGCATCATGGAGTGGCACGATCCCTACCCCATGCAACTGGTGGAATCGTCCAAAGCCGTGGCCGCCGCCGCCGGTATCGCGCGCTGGTCGTTTGCGTTTCAGAGCGCGAGCAGCACAGGCGAGCCGTGGCTGGGGCCGGACGTCCTCGACGCGATGCGCGACCTGCACGGCAAGGGCGTCCGCGAAGTGGTCGTCTGCCCCATCGGGTTCGTGGCCGATCATCTGGAGGTGCTCTACGACCTGGACGTGGAGGCCCGCGGCCTGGCCGACATGCTGGGGGTGCGGTTGGTCCGCACCGAGTCCCTCAATGCGTCGCCGCCGTTCGTCGAGACCCTGGCGGCCATTGCCCGGGGGCACCTGACGCCGATCGCATAGCCGGTCGAGCCCCGGCCGAACCTTCAGTGCACGTGTGAGACAACCCGCACGCCGGTATGATAGACGGCGCGCAGCGCGTCGCTCTCCAGGAATCCCGTGGGCTCACCGTGGTAGACGAGCATCTTGTTGAGGCAGGCCAGCGTCGTGACGGCGGAGGCGACGACGCCGACATCGTGCGACACCATGACCAGCGTCACGCCCAGGTTGCGGTGCAGGTAGCGCAACAGGTCGTAGAACCGCTCCTGGGCCTCGGCATCCACGCCGACCAGCGGCTCATCGAGCACCAGAAGTTCGGGCTGGCTGACCAGCGCGCGGGCGATCAGCGCACGCTGCTGCTGGCCGCCGGACAGGTGTCCGATCTGCCGCCCGCGCAGATCGCCGAGCCCGACGGTCTCCAACGCCCAGTACATGGCCCGCCGGTCTTCAGCGCCAAATCCCCGGAAGAGACCCGCGCGCCCGGCCCGGCCGCTGAGCACGACTTCCTCCACGCTGGCAGGAAACCGGGACTCGATAGAGGCCGCCCGCTGCGGCACGTACCCGATCCTGCTCCACTGTCCGAAGCGGGCCAGGTCGGTGCCGAACAGGCGGACCGTCCCGCATTCGGGACGCAGCAGCCCGACGATAATCTTCACCAGCGTGGTCTTCCCTGACCCGTTGGGCCCGATGATCCCCAGGAAGTCACCGGCGTAAATGGTCAGGGTTATGTCCTCCAAAACGCGCGCGCCGTCGTAGCTGAAACAGACACCGCGCACTTCCACCACCGGGACCGGTCGCTCTCCGGGCCGGCGAGAGACCGCGTGAGGCTTCGGGAGTCGGTCTGCGCGCATCATGGACAGCTCAACTCCACCCGCAGGGTCTTCAGGTTCCGCCGCATCACCACGAAATAATCGTCCCCCGCGGCGAGATCGGCGGGGGCCAGGCTCTCGATGGGATCCAGCACGGCGACGCGCGCCCCGATCTCCCTGGCCAGGGTCTCCGCCACCCGCGGCGAGACGCGCCGGTCAACAAAGACCGTCCGGACACCCTGGGCCCGCAGCACCGCCGCCCACTTCGCCAGCATCCCCGGAGCGGGTTCGGCCTCAGGCGCGAACCCTGACAGGCCCACGTGTTCCAGGTGGTAGCGCCGCGCCAGATAGGCAAACGCCGTATGGGCCGTCACCAGCGCCCGCCGCTCGCACCGCGAGAGGCCGTCCGCAAACTCTGTGTCCAGGCTGGCCAGGAGCGAGCGGGTCATGGCGGCGCGGTGGCGATAGATGTCCCTGCCCGCGGGGTCGGCCGCGATAAGCACCACCTCCAGGCTCTCGATGATCCGCGCGGCGAGGGAGGGGTCCAGCCAGACATGGGGATCCCATGAGGCCGGAGGCGGGGTGCCTGGGCGTTCCGCGTCGTCGTCGGTCAGCGAAATGAGCCGCAGCCCCGCGGTGGCGCGCACCACGCCCACTGACGGCGGCAGCGTCGGCAGCACCCGGTCGACCCACGGCTCGAACCCGGCGCCATTGTAGATGAAGAGGCGCGCCCGACTGATGCGGGCGACGTCCTGCGGACCCGGTTCGTATTCGTGCGCTTCGGCGCCGGCTGGGACGAGCGCCAGCACGTCCATGCGGTCGCCGCCGACGCGTCGCGCGAACTCCGCCAGGGGATAGATTGTCGCGACGACGGTGGGCCTGGTGGTCGGGCGCCGATCCGCGACGACCCGCACCAGCACCACCAGTGCCAGAAGAGGAACGGCCACGGCCAGGAGCACCATCGCCACCCGGCGGGTCACGGCCGCGCCTCCCCTCTGCCCTGCGGACCCCGGCACTGCGCGCAGTACCCGTAGAGCTCCAGGCGATGCCCGGTCACAACGAACCCGCGCGTCAGGGCGGAGCGGGGCCGGGGGACCACACACCCTTCCAGCGGCCGCCACTGGCCGCATCCCAGGCAGACCAGGTGATCGTGGTGGTCCGAGGCCAGGCCGTACCGCACCAGACCGTCGCCAATGTGGGCAGATTCGACGAGACCGGTCCGGAGAAACGTCTCGAGGGTCCGGTACACGGTCGCCAGGGCGATGGGACGTCCGGCCCGCCGCGCGCGGCGGTGGATCTCCTCTGCGGAGAGATGGCAGCCGGCCGCCTCGATGGTCCGCAGCACCGCCTGCCGCTGCCAGGTGTTCCGGCTGGGTGGCCTCGTCGCGGCGCGCGTCACGGCGCCTCGCTCTTAATGAGAACGGCTCTCATTTTGTCTGCTAATTCTAGCGCGGCGGTCAGGGAGACGTCAACAATGTCCAGGGGGTCCAGGGGGCTGCGGCCGGCCCGGGGAAGAGCAATGGGGATGCGACGGTGCGCCCAGTTGCCCGCAGGGCGCTGAACGAAGCGATAGCCTGTCACGCGCCAGATCACTGTGCCGGAGTCAGCGTCCGACGCGAACTCCCCCGGTACCGGCCGCGCCGCTTTGCCATCGATGAGCAGGATCGACGACGCGGTCCGACGGGCATCCCGGATGAGGCATCCGCCCGATAAACAAAACGCGAGCGCGAATCAGAAGCACTCGCACTCGCCTGTGCTTCCTCTTCGGCAACCCAGCCGACCACCGGCGCGGTGGCCCTGTGGCTTTGCGTCCCCGGATTACTCCGGGTTTGCCCGTTCGGAGGTACGCCGCAGTATTCGATTACCTCGCATCATACTCGGTTCTGGCGCGGTTGGCAAGAGAAGATCGGGGGAAGTTCCTGGCCGCATTCTTCCCGAGACAGGACATCTGCAGAAGCGCCCACGGGCAGGAAGTCCCCGGGGGCGGTACGAAGGCTTTGCCAGTGGGTCGAATCATCCTTCTCATTGCGGCCGTCGCCCTGGCCGCTTCGGCGTGCCAGAGCCCGTCGTTCCGGCGGCGCGCCGAGCCCGGTGCGGCGCCCACGCCGTCTCTCCCAGCGCAGAACGTCGTCATCGAGGTGTTCGGGACGCCCGGGCTCCGGTTCGAGGGATCCATGGGCGAACTCGGCGCCACCAAGACCGTC
>JACQHU010000066.1 GCA_016198805.1 Armatimonadota bacterium | reverse complement strand
GTCGCACGCCGTCCACGTTGGGCATGAAGCCGTACGTCTTCGCCCGGTCCTTGATGGTCCGGGCCTGCTGGATCATCTCGTCTTCCGTCTGCGGCGGTTCGTTCGGGTTCAGGCCGGCCCGTTTGTAGATGGCCGCGTTATAGGCGATGACGTTGGGCACGACGTACCAGGGCAGGGCATAGGTACGCCCGCGGAACTGCGCGGATCGCCAGAGGCCCTCGAAGTACCGGGCGCGGGCCTCGGGCGGCACGGCCGCGTCCATGTCGACCAGCGCGTCCCGCTCCGCCAGCCGGATCACCATCTCGGTGTTGAGGTTGACAGCGTCGGGCGGCACCCCGCCGGCCAGGGCCGCCAGCAACTTCTGCTCGATGGCGCCGAACTGGACATCGACCCAGCGGATCCGCACGCCGGGCTTCGCGCGCTCGTAGGCCGCGGTCATCCCGTTGACATAGTCGTTGAAGAACGGCTGGAGGGAAATGGTCCAGAACTCGACCGTGATCGACGGCGCGGCAAGGCTCGCCGAAGGCAAGAGGACAAGTGCGACGATGGTAGCAGCCGTGACGAGAAGCGCGACGTGTCGACGAGCCATTGCTCCGCTGGTTCGGGTGCGCGCGTGCGGAGTCCTCCTGATGTGGCGGCCCGTCCCTCCCCCTCGCGTCCGGAGACTCGGCCTCCACCAAATCATCTAGAGGTTGGCCTCGTCAAACGGCCGCTCAGGAGAGCGCCGGGCCGCCTCGTCTGCAGGCCTCGGGCGCGAACACGGCGCTACAGCGGAATCGCATCGACCACATGGAACGTGTGCAACCGCCCGTCACGGCTGAAGCGCCACTCCACCTCAATCGGATGGGCGAAGTCTCCGGCCAGGCGGCCGTGCTCCACCCAGAAGCGCCCCTTCTCGTCGCCTGCCAGCGCCGGGCCGGCCTTCACCACCAGCCGCGTCGGCCTCTCCACGAACCGCACCTCGTCGATGACCGGCAGCCGGCCCAGCGCCTCCATGACGGCCTCTTTGACGTCCGCCGGCGGTGACGGTCGAACGTTCACCAGCGCGATGTTCCGGCTGAGCGGTCCGATGATCTTAACGTTGGCCAGGTCCGCGGCACACCCTGCCTCGCCGAGCACCCGCAGCAGGACCTCGTTGGCCTCAGCCACCGCCCGGCCGTGATAGTCGGGGTTGATCAGCGGCTTGAGCAGGTGCTTGAGCTTGCACCCCTCGCGGCCCCAATGCTCGCCGATTCGCGGGATGCGGAGTCCCAGCCCGTCAGCCAGGGCGCGGATCTGTGGCTTGTCCAGGTCCAGCAGCGGCGCGTAGAGGCCGTTGCTGAGCTTCACGCCCATCTGGCCCCAGGTATCGCTGCGGTTGGAGCCGGTGAGCACCAGGCGGCCGCGCGCGGCGGCCTTCACCATGCCTAGCTTGATCTGGCGGGTGCAGCGGTTGCACGCCGGCCCGCCGCGCTGCACCACGTGCTGGACCCGCTGGCCCAGCAGGCAGCGCTGCTGCAGGCCGAGCTGCTCGGCCATCTCCAGCACGATGGCGTTGCCGCGCCGGTAGGCGTACTGGCCCATGTTGACGGTGACCAGCAGGACGTTGGGCGCGCCCAGCGCGTCGCGGGCCAGCGCGGCGACCGTCGACGAGTCGAGACCGCCGGAAAACGCGACGACCACCGGCGCCCCGCTGGCGACCTCGCGGATCTCGGCAATGAGCGTATCCTTGCGTCCTGCAGAGACCTGCACGGCGTGCATGGTACTTCCATTATAGTCCTGCGCTCTCAGGTCCGCAGGCCGCGCTCAGGGGGACGTATCGCCCCGTGAAATCATGCCCGTAGTTCCGGACCGCACGGGACCACCTGGATGCCAGGCGCCGGGCGTTGGCGTCGGCGGCTGCGGTGACGCGGGAGGCGCCGGCGGGGACGTCGGCTGAGGACCCGCTGGCGGCGCCGGGGAGGGCGGGGCGGCCGCAGGCCGCTGGTCCACGGAGGGATCCCCCCACACGACCGACAGCTCTCGCGTGTGGAGCGGATCCTTGCCGCGGACGATCAGCTCAAGCTGGAGCACCCCCGTGACATCGAGATTGACCTGGTCGGGAACATCTCCGGCCCGCTTCGGTCGGCCTTCGAACAGCGTGTTCCCGTCCGCTCTGACTTCAAATGACGCGGTGAACTCTTGCGGCGATCCATC
>JACQHU010000067.1 GCA_016198805.1 Armatimonadota bacterium | reverse complement strand
TCCCAGCCGGACCAGCGCCGGACCGCCAGGATAGCCCAGGCCCATCGCCCGCGCCACCTTGTCGAATGCCTCTCCGGCGGCGTCGACACGGGTGCGGCCGAGCATCACGTCCTGGTGCGGCGCCTCGATCAAGGCCAGGTCGGTATGCGCCCCGGAGACGATCAGGCCCAGCGACGGCGCGGGCAACGGATGCGCCTCGAAGACGTTGGCGAAGAGATGGCCTTCCAGGTGATTGACACCCACGAGCGGCAGCCCGTGAACATATGCCAGCGCCTTGGCTGCCGCGACGCCCATGGCCAGCGCGCCCACCAGGCCGGGCCCGCAGGTGACGGCAATCCCGCTGAGGTCATGCCATCGCGCGCCGGCCTGTGTGATGGCCAGCTTGAGCACCGGGAGGAGGCGTTCCAGGTGGCGGCGCGAGGCGAGTTCGGGAACGACGCCGCCGTACCGTTCGTGGAGGGCAGCCTGCGACGCGACCACGTTGCTGCGGATGCGGCGGCCGTCCTCCACCACCGCCGCGGCGGTCTCATCGCAGGATGTCTCGATGCCGAGGACGAGCATGCGGGCAGGCTGCGGCTAGAACTCCACTTCCCGGCGGAATGCCGCGAGGCGGGTGTGCGACTCCGGGTCCCTGAGGTTGCCGCTCCACATGACGACTGCGTCCTCGCCGTTATCGCTGTAGTATCGCTTGCGCAGCGCCACGTCGCGGAAGCCGAAGGCGCGGTACATGGACAGGGCGACGGCGTTGGACGGCCGGACCTCCAGGGTCATCCAGCGGGCCCCTCGCTCCAGCGCGCGGTCGATGAGCGCGAGCAGCAGGCGCTTGCCGATGCCTTCGCCGCGGCGCCGGCGATCGACGGCAATGGTGGTGACGTGGGCTTCATCGAAGATGACCCACATCCCGCCAAAACCGACAATCTCATCCTGGGCGTCCCGAGCAACGATGTAGCACGCGACCTGATTCTCCTCGATCTCGGCCCGGTAGGCGTCCTTTGGCCACGGCGAGGAAAAGGACTCCTGTTCGATCTCGCGCACGCGCGGGATGTGCTCGAGCCTCATCGGTTCGACGCGAATGCGGGTGATCTGCTTCATGGTGTCCGTCCGACGACGCGAGAACGCGCCGTCGGCTCCCTCCTCCGGACGTGCCGGCCCGGTACGGGCCGGCGCGACTCACCTTCTGGAATGTGCGTCGGGGTTCCTGCAGGCCATCCTGCGGGCGGCCCGATGCCCATCGCCTCAGCCCGCAAACTCCCGCGCGTCGAGCCGCCGGGCGTAGCGCGGGACGAGCCGCAGGGGATCGTCGCGCTCCCCCCGGATCAGGCGGGCCCGGCCGAGCGTCCCCGTGACCGAGGCACGAGGCCACCAGTGTTCGCGGTCGGCCACCCCGGCCCAGGGCGCCAGGGTCGCCACAATCGTCTCGCGGTGCTGCTCGAGCGCGTCCCCCGCCACGACCACCGGCTCGGCGATCGGCGGAAGCCGATCGCGGAGGTGCTCCGGCGCCACGACCAGGTCTGCGGTCAGGCGCTGGAGCCCGTCAGTGCGGCGAAACAGCGCCGCGGCAATCTCCCCGCGCCTGGCATCGACGGCGGCCAGCACCAGATGGCCGCTTCCCGCGCTGCCGGCCGCTGACGCGTCAATCCGGCCCTCTGGTATGGGGATCCCTGCGGCGATAGCATCGAGCGTGGACACGCCGACCAGCGGGCGCCCCGCGGTCTGCGCCCATGCGCAGGCCGTCATCAGACCGATCCGCAGGCTGGTGAACCCGCCGGGGCCGAGCGACACCGCCAGCCCCTCGACGGCGTCCCTGTCTGCTCCCGCCTCGGCGAGCGTCGCGGCGATGGCGCCGACCAGCCACTCCAGGTGCTGCCCGGGGACGTACGCGGCGCGCTCCGCCAGCGCGCCGCCCGCGTCGACCAGAGCGACGCCTCCCCGGGTCGTGGCCGTCTCGATGGCCAGCACCCGCACGCGCTAGACCTCGACCACCGGAGCAAGCCGGGCGCGCAGGGCGGCTGGGACGACGATGGTGAAGACGCGATCTCGGGACCCGGGGCCCATCGCGCACTCGATCCGCAGATGATCGGGCGGCAGCACCCAGGGCGCGCGGTCGGCCCACTCCACGATGACGATGGCGGCCCCATCCAGCAGTTCGTCCAGCCCCAGGTCGTCGATCTCATCCGCGCGTTCGAGCCGGTACAGGTCGACGTGAACGACCCGGACCGGTCCCGGGTACTCCCTGATCACCACGAACGACGGACTCGCCATGTAGCCGCTCGCGCCGGCCCCCCGGGCCATCCCGCGGGCGAGCACCGTCTTTCCGGATCCCAGGGGGCCGATCAACGCCACCACGTCCCCCGCGCGCAGGCGGCCGCCGAGGCGGCGGCCGAGGGCTTCGGTCGCCGCCGGCGCATGCGTCTCCACGACCGCGGCGCCCGAAGCCTCCACCGTCACGCGCGCCCACCGCGAGGTTATCGCGAGGACCCTGGATGCGGTTCGACACGCAACCGCAGGCCGTCCAGCGCCACGACCCTGACGGGCTGCCCGTCGTCGATCGGCCCGCCGATGGCCACGGCGGTCCACATCTCGCCCTGGACGTGGACCACGCCGTCGGGATCCAGGCGGGAGCGCGCCACGCCCACCGCCCCGATCAGGCGCTCGCCGCCGCTCCGCGGCGCGGCCCGCTGCGCCCGCAGACCGGCACTGACGGCGAACAGGAAGAACGTGGCTAACAGGACCGCCACCAGGATGATCAGGCGGATCGAGATCTGCAGCACCGGGGCCTGGCGTTCGGTCAGCAGGACCGCGCCAAAGATGAAGGCGATGACACCGCCGACGGTCAGCACGCCGTGCCCGGGGACTTTGACGTCGGCGATGAAGAGCAGGATGGCGAACGCGATGAGCAAAAGGCCGGCCACGTTGACCTGCAGGATGGCGAATGAGGCCAGGCCCAGGATGAGCGCGATGCCGCCGACGACACCCGGGAGCACCGCTCCGGGGTTGTACAGTTCGACCAGCACGCCCAGGATGCCGATGTTCATCAGGATGAACCCGATGTTGGGATCGGAGAGCAACGCCAGGAATCGCTCGGTGATGTCCATCTCGACATCAACGACGCGCGCCCGGGCCGTCTGCAGCGTATGCGGCCCGAGATCGGTGTCCACGGTACGCCCGTCGAGCTTGCGCAGCAGGTCGGTGAAATCTTCGGCGACAAAGTTCACGACGTTCAGCTTCACCGCCTCTTCCTCGGTGATGGAGACGGCCTTCCGGATGGCCTTCTCGGCCCAGTCGGCGTTGCGCCCCCGCCGCCGGGCCATGGCCTGGATGTTGGCCACCATGTCGTTGGTGACCTTTTCCATCATCGCCTTGTCCGGCTGCTGGCCGTCTCCGCCGACGGCCACGGGTGTCGCCGCGCCCAGGCGGGTCGCCGGCGCCATGGCCGCGACGTGCGCGGCGTAGGTGATGAAGACCCCGGCGGATGCCGCCCGGGCCCCGCGCGGGGCGATGTAGACGATCACGGGGACCCGCGCGTTCAGGATCGCCTTGGTCATGTCGTCGGTGGACTTGAGCAGGCCGCCCGGCGTGTCCAGCAGGACCACCAGCGCTTGCGCGCGGTCGGCCTCCGCCTGGCTGGTGGCGCGAACGATGAACCGGGCCGTGGACGGGGAGATGATGCCGTCGATGATGATGCGGTGCACCACCGGGAGATCGGCGGGCGCACCCATCGTCACCGCGGTCGACAGGAGCACCGCGGTCCACAGGAGGAGCGAAACCATCCTGATCCGTCGCATCAGCCTCGCCTCAGCCCAGGGGCGGCCCGGACGATTCACCGCCGGCGGCGGCCACGAAACGCTCGAACAGCCGCCGCTGGAGCGGATGATGGCCCACCATGCGCTCGGGGTGCCACTGCACCCCCAGCACGAACCGGTGGCGTTCGCTCTCGATGGCTTCGATGGTGCCGTCTGGGGCCCGCGCGACGATACGGAATCCCGGGGCCGGATCGGCGACGGCCTGATGGTGGTAGGAGTTCACCCCTGTGTCGCTCGCGCCGATGATCTCGGCGAGATGGGTCCCAGGCACCACGCTCACCCCGTGGACAGGTTCCCACACCGGCAGGTGGCCGTCCTGGTCGTGCGCTCGAGGATCGACGCCAGCGAGCGAGAGATCCTGCCACAGCGTCCCACCGGCCGCGACATTGATCAACTGGACGCCGCGACAGATGCAAAAGATGGGCACGTCGGCGCCGAGTGCTCTGCGCGCCAGCTCTATCTCCATGGCGTCCCGCGCGGCGTCGATGGACAGCGTCTCGCGCACCGCGGGGTTGATCGGCTGCCCATAGGACCGCGGATGCACGTCGGCACCGCCGGCCAGCAGTAATCCATCGAAGGCACCGGGGATGGCATCGTCCGGGGTGACCACTGTCGGCACCCCACCGCCGGCGCGAACCGCGTCCGCGTAGTAGCGCACCCGCCTCGCGTAGTCGGCGGCTGAGGCCGCATCTGCGGGCGTGCGCCGCACGGTCACGAGGATGCGCGGCCGGCTACGGGGCATAGGTCGGCTGGGCCCCGCCGCCACAGGTCGGGCACGTCCCATCTCCCTGGCTGCTGATGGTCAGCCCCTGGGCGTCGAGCCGCAGCGAGCGAATCCTGAACGTGACGGGCCAGTCTCGTTGATGGAGGATCGGGTTGATCTGCCGCTCCAGGTCGCGGATGATCACCGTCAGCACCGGAATCCCGTTGGCATGGAGCGTGTCAAAGTAGAAGTACACCTCGGTGGTGCCCGAGACCGCGAAGAACCCCTTCATGCGCAGCCGCGTCGGCCGTCCCTGAAAGATCACGGTCCCGGTGCCCAGCAGATAGCCGTTCTCCGACCACAGCCGGATATCTTCCAGCGCGCTGCCCGCGTTGAAGAACTCCTGCACGCTGCGCAGCTGCACGCGCACATGCAGGGCGCTGTCGCGGTAGTCGAGCACTTTCAGCGTGCCGGCGCGCAGCGCCGCGGGGTCCAGGCTCACGCCGACCAGGCGGATCATCGCCTCGTCGATGCGCGGGCTGTTCACCACGTGGACGCCGCGCCCGATGGCGGTGATGCGGGCGTATCCGCCGTCGTAGAGATCTGGGATCGCTTCGATCCGCAGTTCGTCGGCCGACCGCATGAACGCGCCGAAGGCGCGGCGCAGGAGCGCGTCGTCGTCGCCCAGCGCGGGCAGCGCGACCAGCCCGATCAGCAACGCGGCGCCAATGAGGCGGACCCGAAGGCGGCCCACCGCTACCCCTCCGTCAACTGCGCCGCGTAGGCAAACAGGGCCGGCTGACCGCCGGTGTGCCAGAAGACCACCGTCTGGTCCGGGCCGAACTGCCCGCGGCGTACCATGTCGATCAATCCTGCCATCGCCTTTCCGCTGTACACCGGGTCCAGGAGAATCCCCTCGGTCCGCGCGACCAGACGAATCGCGTCCAGGCCCGCCGGCGTGGGCACGCTGGACCGCTCCCCCACGTACTCGTCCGTCACGACGATATCATCCGGATGCGGGCGCCAGTCAAGCCCCAGCAGCCTGATCAGGTCATCGACCAGACCCCGCACGCGACCCGCCACCACCTCACGCGGCGG
>JACQHU010000001.1 GCA_016198805.1 Armatimonadota bacterium | reverse complement strand
GCCGAACAGCGACGCGCTGGCCATCACGAAGTGGAAGTGAGCCACCACGAAGAACGTGTCCTGCATGTAAATGTCCACCGGCGGCTGCGCCAGGAAGACGCCGGTCAACCCGCCGGTGACAAACAGCGAGACGAAGCCGATGGCGAACAGCATGGCCGAGGTAAACCGGATCCGCGCCCGGTACAGCGTCAGCAGCCAGTTGAATACCTTGACGGCCGACGGGATGGCGATCGCCAGCGTGGTGGTCATAAACGCGGTTCCCACCAACGGGTGCATCCCGCTGGTGTACATGTGGTGCCCCCAGACCAGGAAACTGAGGATGGCGATGGCGCAGAGGGAGCCCACCATGAACTGGTAGCCGAAGATGGGCTTCCGGCCGTTGGCGGCCAGGATGTCAGAGACCATGCCCATCGCGGGCAGGATCAGCACGTAGACCTCCGGATGGCCCAAAAACCAGAACAGGTGCTGCCACAGCAGCGGGTTGCCGCCGGTATGGGAGAGCACCTGGCCGCCGATCACCACGCCCGTCGGCACGAAGAAGCTCGTCCCGGCCAGGCGGTCGAACAGCAGCATGATCGCCGCCGCAAACAGGACCGGGAACGAGAGCAGCATCAGGATGGCCGTCACAAACAGCCCCCAGATGCTCAGCGGCAGCCGCATGAGCGACATGCCTCGCGCCCGCAGCTGGAAGATGGTCGTGATGTAGTTTAGCGAGCCAAACAGGAGCGCAACGATCAGGATCGCCAGGCTGACGAGCCACAGGGTCTGGCCCAGGCCCGAACCGGGTGCCGCGGCGGGAATCGCGGAGAGGGGAGGGTAGGAGGTCCACCCGCCGCCGGCGGCGCCGCCGGCCACCAAGAACGAGGCCAGGAGCACCACGATGGACGGCACGAGCATCCAGTACGATATCATGTTCAGCCACGGGAACGCCATGTCCCGCGCGCCGATCTGCAGGGGGATCAGGAAGTTGCCGAAGCCGCCTGACAGGACCGTCGTCAGGACGAAGAAAATCATGATCGTCCCGTGCATCGTGACGACGGCCAGATAGAAGTCCGGCTTCATCACCCCGCCCTGGAAGCCGCCCGGAAATAGCCACGCGGCCAGACCCCACTTGACCCCGGGCCAGCCGAGCTGCATGCGGATCAGCATCGCCAGGGTGCCGCCGACCAGCGCCATGAGGAGCGAGGTCAGCATGTACTGGATGCCGATGATCTTGTGATCCTGGCTGAAGATGTACTTCTGGACGAAGGTCAGCTCGTGCTCGGCGTGCGCCGTCTCGTGCGTGACAGCCATCAGCGCTGCTCCTTGAAGAACAGGATCACCCGGGTCACTGCGACTTCAAGGCTGGCTTCTGCTGGGCCAGCCAGGCGTCGAACGCCTGCTGGGACTCGACCTTCACTTTGCCCCGCATGATGTAGTGGCCCACGCCGCACAGTTCCGCGCAGGCCAGTTCGTAGTCACCCTCCCTGGTCGGGGTGAACGAGATCTCCACGGTCATCCCCGGCACCGCGTCCTGCTTCACGCGGAATGCGGCCACGAAGAAGCTGTGCAGGACGTCGCGCGCGCGGAGCCGTACGCGCACCGGCCGGTTGACGACCAGGTGAATCTCGCGGACGGTGATGTCGTCGGCGGCGGCCTGGTCGGCCGGATCGAGGCCCATGGGGTTATCGCGGCCGATGCGCTTCGGATCGATGCGCCCGAAGGCGCCGTCCGGCCCTGGATAGCGCGCCATCCAGGCGAACTGTTCGCCGCGGACCTCCACGACCAGGGCGTCGGCTGGGGCCGGACGGTGGATCCTGGTCCACACGATCCCGCTCAAGGTGACCATGACCGCCAGCCCGATGGCAGGGATGATTGTGTAGGTCAGCTCCAGCGGCCGGTGGTCTTGCAGGAAGTAGGCCCGCTCCTCACCGCTGACGCTGGACCGCCAGACGAACAGCCCCAGCAGCACATGGACCAGCACAAAGAGGGCGCCGGTGATGACCAGCGTCGTGTAGAACATCCGGTCGGTGTCTAGCCCGTGCAGCGACGCCACGGGCGGCAGCCACCACCGGTCACGGGCGAGTAGGGTCGTGATGACTCCGGCGGCAGTGAGGACAAAGATGACGATGCCGACCAGCATGCCGGTCCTGCGGTCGCCGCTGCGTTCGCTCGGCTCAGCCATCCGAGGTCATCCTCGCTGGATACGAGACGTACGGTTCCCGGTTCTCACAGATGGTACGATATTTGTATGATTTGTGCCAGCCACCGCAGACTCCTCCGTCCGCCCCGCAGACGCATGCCATGATCATCCGGGCCGCCATCTGGCGGGGGACGACGCTCGATGCCCGACGGCACAGGACAGTCGCGCAGTGCCGCTGTGGCGTGCTGCTGGCGGCGGTCGGCCTGGTTGCCGCGCTGGCGGCCCCCGCCTGGGCCCACGGCGTGCTCGAAGGCTCGGAGCCCGCCGCGGACGTCACCCTGACGGAGATGCCTCGCCAGGTCGTGCTCCATTTCTCGGAGCCCGTGGATCCGGGGTTCAGCACGGCGTCGGTGCGCGATCGCTCCGGCACGCGGATCTCCGGGCCGCCGTCGTTCGCGTCTGATGCCCGCGTGATGACCGTACCGATCACCGCTGCGTCCCACGGCGTGTTCTCGGTCACCTGGCGGATTGTCTCGTCCCTCGACGGGCATCTCACCGCCGGCACCTTCGCCTTCGGTGTGGGCCAGGCGCCACCCGCCGCGGCCCGGAGTGCGCGGCCGGCCGCCAGCCAGGTGTTGATTCGCTGGATCGGCTACCTGGCCGCGATGCTGGTCGCGGGGAGCGTGCTGTTTCAGGCTGCGGTGCTCGACCCGGGGTTGCGCGACATGAATCCCCCCGACGCCGTGCGCATTGCGGCCATCGCCGCCAGGCGTCTGCGCAGAGTCTCCCTAATCGCGGGCGTCGCGCTGCTGCTGAGCCTGGCGCTGGAGTTCGTCCTGCAGGCCGCCATCCTGCGCGAGGCTGCGCCGGCCGGTGTGTCGGCGGCCGGGTTCCTCTGGCAGATGGTCGCAGGGACACGATCGGGGTGGACCGTCCTGCTGCGCATGGGCATGATCCTGCTCCTGCTTCTCCCGCCCGCGCCCCGCGTGCGGCTGTTGCAGGCCGCCGCCGTGATCTGGCTGGCCGTGGTGGCTGTGCTGATTGCGGTCGTGGGGGGACCCCCCGCCGTGGGCAGTACGCATTTCCTGTACGTGGTGCTGCCGTCGATCGTGTACGGCATGATCGCCGTGCTGGCGGCGATCATCCTGCCTCAGGTGCCCGACGTCCGTCTCCCCGACTTCCCCTGGGTGCCTCCCGCGCTGTCGGCCCTCCTGCTGGCCGGGTATTCGCTGACTTCTCACGCTGTGGGCCGGGGGGGCCTCGCTGTGGTGGCCGACGCGGCGCACCTCCTGGCCGCCGCGTGCTGGATCGGTGGGCTGGGCGCGCTGCTGGTCGTGCTCCACGGGGAAGCGCCAGCGGATCGCGCGAAGACCACCCGCTCCCTGGTGCCGAGGCTCTCGCGGCTCGCTGCCGTGGGCCTGGGAGTGCTCGTCGTCACCGGCGTCTACAGCGCCTGGCTGCACTTTCCCGGGGCCCGCGCGCTGGTCGAAGGGCTCTACGGCCGGACGCTCCTCGTGAAACTGGCGTTCGTCTTGCCGCTGGCAGCGCTGGGCGCGCGCAACCACCTGATCATCCTGCGACGGCAGGCCACCGGCATCGCGGGCGACCCGCTCCCTCCCCCACGCCTCGTGCGCGCCATGGCAGGCGAACTGGTCCTGGCCGTCCTGATCCTGCTGATCGTGGCGGCGCTGACCATCACCCCGCCCCGGTGAGGTCTGCGGCGGATCGTGTCGAATGGGCATGTCGAATCGGTGAGGTCATCTCCCTGATGTCCTGTACGCGATGCTGTACCACCTGTACCCGTCACGGTAGCCGGCTGACCCGCCTGGTTGAGACCGGCGACGACATATGAGGTACACTGAGATCACGATGCAGTCTCTTTCCCGCCGCCGACGGCCGGAGGTCCCCCGTGCAGGCCATTGAGGCGCTGAAGGCATTTTTCTCCCGGCAGCGCGAGGTCGCGGCGGTTTACCTGTACGGCCGCTACCCCGCAGGCCCCAGTTACGCCGACACGGATATTGAGGTGGGGCTCGTCTTCGCGGATGACGCCGAGGAAGACGAGATCCGCGAGTACCTGGAGCGCATCTCCGAGGCCAATCCGCTGGGCGGGCAGCCGGGCATCCTGATGCCGTTTGCCCTCAACACGCACATTCTGCCGGTCGTCTACGAGGTGCTGACCGGGGGATCGCTGCTGGTGGATAACGACGTGTCGGCGCGGGAAGCGTTCGCGGAGAAGGCCCGGGGGCGTCTTGACGCGGAGCGGGCCACGCTGATGAGCGAGGCACGGGAAGCGATCATGCAGGCCCGGTCACTGGGTCTGGCCGTGACAGGCAGCGCCGTCCTCCCCCAGCCGCCCAGGTACCTTGATCCCATCCGGATCGGCTGGCGGTTGAGCCGGGTCCTGGCGTCCGCGGCCGTGCTGGAGGCCACCACCCGGGACGCCGAGGCCGTCGTCCGCGACCCTGAGCGCCTGGGGCAGGCCATCGGGTGGTACAGCAACGCCGTGGGCGCGGCCACCGGGATCGCCAAGGCCATGCTGAACACGTTTGAGATGGAGCGGCCCGCCCGCCGGTGGCAGGTGTTCCTCCCGCTGGCCGACGCCGGGCTGATCACCATGGACCTGGCCCTCCAGCTGGGCTCGCTGGTCGAGACGCGCTGGCAACTGCTGACCAGTAGCGCGCTCCTCTCGGCCGACCGGCTGCTCGGCCGCGTCCGGTCCACGATCCCGGACCTGATTGCGTTCGCCCGCCTGGCGGCCTGGTATGTGGAGGCGCCGGGCGGCCCGGGGGAGGCGAAGGTGCACTGAGCACCGCCATCGGCTCATCCGAGGAGAATCGCGGTCCGGCGCGAAATCTCAAGATGGCACCAGCGAATCGATCAGGGGAGGCCGGTGTGTCGGAACCGCTGCAGGTGGAGATTCAGCCCACCCCGAACGTCAATGCCCTGAAGTTTGTCCTCAACCGCCGGCTGACGGAGGGCCGCAGCCAGACTTTCCGGTCGGCGGACGATGCCGCCGCGCACCCGCTGGCGTCGCGCCTGTTGGCCATTCCCGGCATCGTGCAGGTGTTCTTGCTGAACGACTTCGTCACCGTGACGCGCGACCCGGGCAGGGCGTGGGAAGAGATCGCCGGCGCCATCGAGACCGCGATTCGGGAGCACTTTGCCCGGGAGTAGGCGGGGCGGCGCCGAAGGGTGAGATCAGGAACGCAGGGCGATTACACGAACGGAGGGATCGCTGTGGCACAGAAGCCATTTGAGGTGGTTGCCGAGTGCACACTGTCCGGTCTGCCGACCAGCGCCGACATCGCGCGGATCAGCGGGGCGCTGGAGCAGGCCCGTCGCCGGGCACCCGGGGTGGTGCGGGCAGTGGTCCAGCCGCCCGCCAGGTTTAAGGAGGCGACGTACGTGCTCGAGGCGCGGTTCATCGCCTGGGCGGGCGAGGGAGAGGCGGCCCAGCAGGCGGTCAGCAGCCTCCTGGAGGGAGCCGGGGTGTCGTGCCGCACCCTGCATCTGTCGGGCCGCGCGCTGAATGAGACCGATGTGCCGCGCGCTCGTGCCTCGACGGCGGCGCGGGAATCCTCGCCATCGCGCGCGGCTTCGGCGCGCGCCGGGACGCGCAACGCCACCCGGAGGGCATCGACGAAGAAGCCTGCCGCGCGGCGGAACGTCCCCAGGAAGCCGGCGAAGGTTCGGACCGCGGCGCGCCGTCGGCGCTAGCTCGCCGTCGGCGCTTCAGCGACCAGCCAGACCGGGTTCTCGAGCAGGCGCCCGATCTCTCCGAGAAACCGGGCGGCCTCGGCTCCGTCGGTCACGCGGTGGTCGACGGAGAGGGTCGCCTGCATGATCGTGGCCGTCCCCACCTCGCCGTCCCTGACCACCGGCTGAGGCTTCGCCGCGCCGACCGCCAGGATGGCGGCCTGCGGCGGGTTGATGATCGCCACGAACGAGTCCACGCCGAACGGACCCAGGTTGCTGACCGTAAAGGTGGCGCCGCTCAGGTCCTCCGGCTTGAGACGGCCGCTTCGCGCCCGCTCGATGAGCGCCTTGGCCTCTTCCGCGATCTGCCAGATCGGCTTGCGATCGCAGTCGTGCAGCGTGGGCGAGATGAGGCCGTCGGGGAGTGGCACCGCCAGGCCGATGTTGATCTCCCCGTAGTGCCGGACGCTTTCGCCGGCAAACGACGCATTGAGATTGGGAAAGTTGACCAGCGCCAGCGCCGCGGCCCGCACGACCATGTCGTTGACCGTGACCTTGCGGTGCTCTGGGAGCCGCTCGTTCAGCTGACGCCGGAGCTCCAGCGCGGCGTCCATCGCGATCCCCACCGTCACGTAG
>JACQHU010000056.1 GCA_016198805.1 Armatimonadota bacterium | reverse complement strand
GTCCGGCAGGAGGGGCGCTCTTCTCCCGGCCGATGCGGGCGCACCTTTTCGGGCTGGGGGCCGCGGTCCTCGCCCTGGTGGCCTGGGGACAGCGGCTCAGCATCTACGAACTCGTCCATTCGCCGCGCGGCGCGGCCTTCGGCGCCGGGTTTGCCGACATCCACGCCCGCCTGCCGGCGCTGTGGTTTCTCGTTGTGCTCTCCCTGCTGCTGGCCGCCGTGCTGCTCGTCGGCGTCCGCCAGCCGGGAGTCCGCGTTGCGGGGTACGCCGCTGGCGCGTGGGCGGCAGCGGCGATCCTCGTCGGCGTGCTGTATCCCGGGCTGTTCCAGCGGCTGATCGTCCAGCCGCAAGAACTGGAACGCGAGCGTCCCTACATCGACCGCACCATTCGCCTGACGCGCCAGGCCTTCGCCCTGGATCGCATCGCCGAGGTCCCGACGGCAGGGGAGGAGATGGTCACCGCCGAGGAGATCGCTCAGCGCCCCGCGACCATTGGAAACATCCGCCTCTGGGACCCCGAGCCTCTGCTCACCACGTACAACCAGATCCAGAGCATCCGGCTGTACTACGACTTCGTCAGCATCGACGTGGACCGCTACACGATCGACGGCCGGTACCGCCAGGTCATGCTCGGCGCCCGGGAACTGGCGCCCCAACGGCTGCCGCCGCAGGCCCAGACCTGGGTCAACCGGCGCCTGCAGTTCACCCACGGCTACGGGGTGGCCATGAGCGCGGTGAACGAGGTAACCCCGGAGGGCCTGCCCACGCTCTTCCTGCAGGACGTGCCGCCGCGGGGGAAGATCCCGATCGACCGGCCGGAGCTGTACTTCAGCGAGCGGGCCACGGACTACGTGATCGTGCGCGCGCGGTTCCCCGAGTTCAGCTATCCCAAGGGCGAGGAGAACGTGTACACGACCTACGATGGCAAGACCGGCGTGCACATCGGATCCCTGGGCCGGCGTCTCCTCTTCGCCTGGCGTTTCCGCGACCTGAACATTCTCCTCACCGACGCCATCACGTCGCGCAGCGTGATCCTCTACCATCGCAACGTCAGGGAGCGGGTGGCCCGGCTGGCGCCCTTCCTGCGCCTGGACCGCGACCCCTACGTCGTCGTGGCCGACGGCCGCCTCTTCTGGATTCTCGACGCGTACACTTACAGCAACCGCTATCCCTACGCCCAGCCGCACCGGGAGGGGTTCAACTACCTGCGCAACAGCGTCAAGGCCGTGGTGGACGCCTACCACGGCACGGTGACGCTGTACGTGGCGGAGCCCGCAGACCCGCTGATCCGCACCTACTCCAGGATTTTCCCGGGTCTGCTGCGACCGCTGGCAGAACTGCCGGCTGTGCTGCGGGCGCACCTGCGGTACCCGCAGGACTTGTTCGCGGCGCAGGCGGAAATGTACCGCCTCTTCCACATGCAGGATCCCCGCGTCTTCTACAACAAGGAAGATGTCTGGGTGCTCCCCGAGGAGATCTACATCGACAAGCCGCGGGAGATGGCGCCGTACTACGTGATCATGCGCCTGCCGGACGCGCCCCGCGAGGAGTTCATGCTGATTCTTCCCTACACGCCGCCCGGTAAGCAGAACATGATCACCTGGCTGGCGGCGCGCTCCGACGGTGAACACTACGGGAAGCTGCTGGCGTTCCGCTACCCGAAGGACAAACTGGTCTTCGG
>JACQHU010000055.1 GCA_016198805.1 Armatimonadota bacterium | reverse complement strand
GTCCTGGTCGTCGGGGGTGGCTCCGCCGGCATCGCCGCGGCCACGGCCGCCGCGCGCGCCGGGGCGCGGACGATGCTGGTCGAGCGCATGGTGGCCATCGGCGGCGCCGTCGACCCGGCGGCGATCCGCGAGGTGTCGGAGTTCGGCTCGTGGATCGCCAAAGGGCACACGCACGTGACGCCCTTCCACCCCGAAGCCCTGAAGCTCGTCGCCCAGGAGATCCTCACCGAGGCCGGCGTCGATCTGCTCTTCCATACCACGTTCGTCGACGCGCTGGCCGATGCGCACGGCATTCGAGGCGTGGTGGTGGTCAACAAGGCCGGATTGGGGATCATCTCCGTGCGGGTGGTCATCGACGCCTCCGCCGACGGCGACGTGGCCGCGGCCGCAGGCGCGGAGTCCATGAAAGGCCGTCCGGATGACGGCCGGATGCAGCCGGCGACGATGTTCTTCCGGGTCGGCGGCGTGGACGATGCGGCGGTCGCCGCCTGGCGCGAGGAGCACGAGCGGCAGCATCCCGGCGAGCGGCTGTTCGAGTGCGTCGTGCAGGCGGCCCGCGCGCGCGGCGAGTTCCCGCTCCCGCGCGAATACCTGAACTTCTACCGCGAGCCCGAGCCCGGCGTCTGGCGGGTCAATGTCACGCGGGTCCTGGGCGTCGACGGCACCGATCCGGTCAGTCTTACGCGGGCTGAACTGGAAGGACGCCGGCAGGTGTGGTGGTTGATGCAGTTCATGGTCGGGCGCTGCCAGGGGTTCGCCCGGGCGCGACTGCTGGAGGTCGGGACCCAGCTGGGCGTCCGCGAGACGCGCCGGATCATCGGCGAGTACATCCTGACCGGCCAGGACGTGCAGGAGGGCCGGCGCTTCCCCGACGCCATCGCGCGCGGCTCGTACCTGATCGATATCCATGATCCCACCGGCACGCGGACACAGATGGCGGAGATCACGTCGCCTTCGGATCGACACGCGTGATCCCGCAGTGCTACGCCACGGGACAGGCGGCGGGGACGGCGGCCGCGCTGGCGGTGCAGGCAGGCTGCCGGCCGCGAGCGCTCGACGTCGGTCGCCTCCGGACGACGATTCAGGCGGCCGGGGGGATTTGTTAGCGGCCGGACATGGCGTGAGCGCCCACGCGCGCCTCGGAGATGATGCGGTCCGGCAACTCGCTATCGGTCGGATTCACGAGGTTTCTGCGACCAGACGCGTGATCAGCCGGTCCGCGGCCCGCCGCATGAAGGCGGCGATCTCGTCAGGCATCTGCGGGTCGGGGTCGTCGGGCTGCGGGTTCAGCACCGCGGTGGCATAGTACTCCAGGAACGGCGAGATGCTCTTGAACGGGTAGAGGATATAGACCTTCTTGCCGGTGGTGTGAGCGTGGATCATCTCGGAGAGGACCCCAAACGACATCTGGCTCGTGGGGTAGAAGATCACGTTCATGTCCGACTGGTCGATCAGCCGCAGGTCGCGCACCACGGTGGCCCGACCCAGCTGCAGCCGGGTGCGGTCGTCCAGGTGCCGCGCCCAGGCCCGCAGGTGCTCCACCGATCCCGCCCACGCCAGAATCTCCGCCCGCTGTTCGGCGGAGAACTGCTGCTCGAACTCGTCGGCGCCGATGCTGGCGAACGCGGCCGCCTCCTCGTCTTTGACCGACAGCGGGTCGCACACGACGAAGCGGTCGCGCAGGCGCTGGCCGAACTCACGGGCCATCTCGATCAGGGTCGCCTGCCCCTGGAGGCGCAGGTTGGTGATGGGATAGCCTAGGTAGATCCTGGGCCTTTTAAAGCAGATGAGATCGAACAGGGTCCTGGTCGGCTCGTCGTGCGCGACCAGGTAGTGCGGCACCCGCTCGTACGCGGCAAACATCGACGAGATGAAGACCTCCTGCTCCTGCCAGGCGATCACGTCATCGACCTCGACCTTGCCCCGCCACTGCTCGGTCGCGTTCAGGCGGCGCTGGATCTGGTAGACGCTGTCGATGATCGTCGCGTAGAAGATCCCCTCCGGCCGCACCGCGGGGGCCAGCCGCAGGCCCGGCAGCGTCTCCTGCACGACCCGCTCGTCGGGCGTCGGCATGCGGCGCCGGGTCTCGTCGAAGAGCAGCTTCAGGTAGTGGGTGTCGAGGCCAGGAATCAGATGCCCCTTCCACCAGAAGCAGGCGTGCGTCACCAGGATCGTGCACAGATCCGGCTCCCACAGATCGGGATCGTTGACGACCTCGGTGAAGGCGATGGCGCGGAGCTCCTGCAGCGATTCGGGGGCCATGTCCAGGATCGTCTCGGTGCGGACGTCCAGCCCGAGATCGCGGGCCCGCCCCAGCATCAGGCCGCCCATGTCGATGTAGCGCAGGCGTCGGATCGGCGACGTCCACCGCCCCTCGCGCTGCTCTTGCAGGATGCGCTGGTTCCCCTCCTCCACGAGCCGCACCAGGTATCCCGGGCTCCCGTCGGCCTCGTGCAGCTTACCCGTGCCGGAGATGCCGGTCGCGATGACGATCATCGCTTCACCTCGTACTGCCGGATGAGTTCCCAGTTCAGATCGAACCCAAGCCCCGGTCCCTCGGGCACGGCGAGCATTCCGCGGTCGGGCTCGGGGAACGGTTGGACGAAGATATCCCGCAGGGCATTGGGGGCGTAGAAATACTCGTAGGTCATGAAGTTCGGCGCCGCCGCGGCCAGGTGCAGCGACGCCAGGTGGGCGACGCCGCCGGAGAACCCGGTGTGCGGCGCATAGGCCAGGTTGTACGCGTGGGCCAGCGCCGCCACCCGGCGCGCGCCGGTGAACCCGCCGACACGGGCGATCTCCGGCTGCAGGACGTCGATGGCCCGGCGCTCGATGAGGTCGCGGAAGCCGAAGACGCCGAACTCCGACTCGCCGGCCGCCAGCGGGATGGCCGTATTCCTGCGGATGAGTTCGTAGCCGGACACGTCGTCCGGGGGCACCGGCTCCTCGAGCCAGGTGATGTCCAGCGGCTCGAGTTGCCTGGCGGCGCGGATGGTGGTCGCCGCATCATACGCGCCGTTAGCGTCCAGCATGATATCCACGTGCGGGCCGACGGCCTGACGCACCGCGCGCACCGACTCCACATCGGCCCGCAGGCCTCCCAGCGCGTCGCTGCGGCCGATCTTGACCTTCACCGCCGTGTGCCCTTTCGCCACCTGGGCCGCGGCTTCCGCCGCCATCTCGTCGAACCCGGCGAAGTACACCGACGACGCGTAGCACTTCACCGCGGCCCGCCCATGCCCGCCCAGGAACTTGAAGAGGGGCAGCCCGGCCGCGCGCGCCAGCAGGTCGTGCAGGGCGATGTCGATGCCGCTGATGGCCTCGAAGACGAAGCCCCGCGAGTGTCCCCACCGCCGCAGGAGCCCGAACATCTCGTCCCACAGGCCCTCGACGTCGCGCGCGTCGCGGCCGACGAGCACCGGCGCCAGGAGCTTGTCGACCACGGTGGTGACGACTTCCGGCGCCCGGCGCGCGATGGCTTCGCCGATCCCGACGTGATCGTCGTCGGTGCGAACCTCGACCAGGGTCGCGGTGAACGTCGAGAAGGCGCCGATGCCGAACAGCAGGGGCTTGTCAATGGAGGCCGCGATGGTGTGGGTTGCTATGGATGCGATCTTCACGGTGATTCGTCTCCTCGGGGTTGCAGTCGGTGAAGTCCGTATTGGCTGAAATGCTCGTCGAACGAGAAGGCAAGCCGGGTGCTGAGGCGCTCCATCACGGCAAACGAGACGGCATCCGTCAGCGAGTACGACTTGTCCCGATGGGCTTCGATGATCTGCCTTCCCCGTGCATAGTCTTCCTCGGTGACCCACGTCTCAGGCACGGGAACTAACCGCAGCCAACGACGCGCCACGGAATGGCCGGCTCTGGTCAGGAGGAGCGCGTGCGTCTCGGCCACGATGAAGTTCGTCGTGAAGGGTGCCAGGTGTTCCCAGTGCAAGCGATCCCAGATGGCACGCGCCACACGGTGATTGGAGTCGTCTTCGTTGGCCAGCGCCGCGAATCCACTGGCGTCAACGAGGACACGGTGAGATTCAGCGAGCATCCGGATCGAGGTAGTGGTGATGGCGCGTCGACAGGTCCCGGGGGCCCTTGAACAGTCCAACAATGGGAGAGATGTCGATCTGATCCGCGGTCGGCCAGGATTCGGCCGCGACGCGACGGCTCAGCTCTTGGAGGAGCTTCTCCGCCATCGGCGAAGGTTCGCCCTGGCCTCGCTCCCACCGGCTGATGGTGCTGAAACTGACACCGAGTTCTCTCGCGAGCCTTTCCTGAGACCAGCCCAGCTTCTCTCGCAGGGATCTCACGTCTGTTGCCATCGTCCCTCGGCCCCTCACCCATTATAGCATTTACTATAGCATAAGCCTATCCTTATCGGAACAGGTCCTCCTCTTCCGGCCTGACCAGGTCGGCAGCCTTCGCGCTCCCCGGGTGGTCCAGTCCCCGGATCAGCACCACCGGCGTGCCTTCCGCCGCCTGCCCCTGCAGAAGATTCGCCAGCGCCGCGCACTCATCCGCCACAGCCTCGACCGACACCCTCAGGACGTACCCGTAGCGGTCTTCCTCGCCGATGTATGACCGGACCACCCGCAGGCCCGCGGCGCCGATGGCGGCGCCAATCGTCCCCTGCCGGAACGGCCGGCCGTGGCTGTCGTTGACGATCACCGCGAGGTCGACCCCGAACGCCTGCCGGAGCCCCGCCTGGATGCGCGCCGCGGACGCATCGGGATCACGGGGCAGCAGCGCCACCACATCGTCCCCCAGCCCGACGTTGGAGTGATCCACCCCGGCGTTGGCACAGACGAATCCCAGCCGGTGCTCGGCGATGATCAGCCCCGGGCGCACCCGGCGGACGGCCCGGGACTCCCGCAGGATGACTTCCACGAGGCGTGGATCCTTCCGGGCTTCGTCCGCCAGGGCCAGCGCCTCCGCGGTCGGGACCACGTCCCCAAGATCGACGACGCTCCCTTCCGCCTTCGAGACGACCTTGTGCGCTACGACGACGATGTCGCCTGGCTGCGGCGCCAGTCCCGCTTCCCGCAGCGCCGCCACGATGGCCCCAACCAGGTCGTCGCCCGGACGGATCTCCGGGAACGGTTCGGGGGCCCACGCCAGGACCGCCTTCATCGCGGACGGGCGTCGGGTGGGAGGTGCGCGATCCGGATGCCGAGGTCGCGCCTCCGGTAGCGCACGTTGAGGCCGACCACGAGGACGGCCAGGGCCTCGACCGTGGCGGCGGCTGCCAGCCCGCCGGCGTCCACCCCGCGGGCGCCGATCGACGCGATGAGGTCGATCACCGTGGCCCTGCCCTCCGGGTCGTCTCCGCAGACCAGGACATCCTGGTCCAGGGGGCGCGCGCGGTCCGCGAGCAGCCGCGCCGCCATCGTGTGGAACGCCGCGACGACCCGCGCGTCGGGCACCAGCGCCTGCGTTTCTGCGGCGTCGGACCCCTCTGGCGGCGGCGCGAACGTGAATCCGGGACCCAGCGGTACGGTGGCGTCCACCACGATCTTGCCGGCGAGCACCGGGGCCATGTCCCGCACGAATGTCCCGTGCCCTTCGTGCGGGCAGGCCAGGATCACGAGATCCGCCTCCCGCGCAGCCCCGGCGTTGGCGGCGCCGGTCGCGTTCGAGAGGTTGAGCCGCGCCGCCACGGCCGTCCCGCGGGACGGATCTCTCGATCCGATGATGACCTCGTGTCCGGCCGCGCAGAACCTGACGGCCAGTCCCCGGCCGAGGTCGCCGGTCCCCCCGAGGATGGCGATGCGCATCAGCCGGCGCGCTCCGGTGTGGCGATGGCCAGCGCGTACGCCTCCAGCGGAAACCGGCGGACCGCGGCCACAATCTGGTCATGCGAGATGCCTTCGATGATCGACGGATACCGCTCCAGGTAGTCGAGCCCGAGCCCGAAGAGTTCGATGTCAGCCAGCAGCTGCGCCATCCCCTGCGTCGTCTCCTGGCGGACGGCCAGGGAGCCGATCAGGAACCGCCGGGCGTCGGCCAGCTCGTCAGGGATGGGCCCCTCGCGCTGCAGCCTGCGGATCTCTTCGACGATGGCGGCAACAGCCCGGTCCAGGTTGGTCGGGTTGACTCCGGCGCGCACCCACCATGGCCCCGCCAGCAGCCCGGCACGGAGGTCACTGAACGCGTAGTAGGCCATGCCCTGCCGCTCGCGGACGTTCTCGCCGATGCGTCCATACATCCCGAGTTGCCCCAGCAGCAGATTGGCCATCATGGTGGCGTAGTAGTCGGGATCACTCCGGCCGATCCCCGGCGCGCCGAGCACGAGATCCGCCTGGGACTTGCCGGGCACAACCTGCTCAACACGCCTGGGCGCCTCCCCCGCCGCCGGCGCGGCGAAGGCCGGCCACGACCAGGCTCCCGCGGACGGCCAGTTCCCGAACCGTTCAACGACCAGGTCGATGACCCTGGAGGCATCCAGGTCACCCACCACGGCGAACAGCGTCGCCTCCGGGCGGAAGTACCTGGCGTGGAAGGTGCGCAGGTCGTCGGCGCCGAGCCGGGCCAGGACCGTTTCGTCTCCGTCAGGCGGCTGCTGATGGGGGTGCCCGTCCGGATAGGCGAGCTGGCGGAAGAGCCGCTCGGCGACGTACCGCGTATCGAGGGCGTTGACGCGTACTGACGTGATGAGCTGGCCCCGCACCTTCTCCACCTCGTCCGGTGGAAACGCGGGCTCCTGCAGGACCTCACCCTGGATGTCCAGCAGGGCAGGCAGGTCGTCAGCCAGCGCCCTCGCCGTCACCGAGGTGACCTCCAACCCGGGCGCAACGATCAGGCTGGCGCCTATCGCGTCCAGGGCGTCCGCGATCTGCCAGGCGGTGCGGCGGCGCGTCCCATGGATCAACGTCGAGCCCACGAACCGGGCGTGTCCCGGCCGGCCCGCGTCGAAGACCGCCGCCGCCTTGACGTACCCGTGGATGGCGACGGCACCGACCCCGGGCGCGGGTTTCACCAGAAGCGTCAGGCCGTTGTCGAGCATGGTCTGTGTGACGGTGGCCGCAGTGATCGCGCTCACGAGGGCGTTCCCTCCTGCTGGCGGCTCCCTTCGGGGAGGTACCACCCGACGGTCCGACGCCGATCTGTCAGGCAGGTGCGGGCCACCCTCATCACGTCCTCCGCGGTGGTGCGCTCGATCCCCTCGGCCAGCGCGTAGAGGGTCTGCGGCCGGTCGACAACGGCAAAGGCGCCCAACGCCATCGCCCGCCGGAACACGCCGTCGCGGAGGTAGACGAACTGCGCCTGCGCCTGGCGCTTGACCCGCGCCAGCTCGTCGGACGTGACCGGCGCATCGTGCAGCCGGGCGACCTCCGCGTTCAGCGCCGCTTCGACCGCGGCCACCTCGACACCGCTGCGGACCGTGGCGCCGATCCGAAGCAGGGTGGGATCGATGCTCGGGGTCACCCCGGACCCCACTTCGGCCGCCAGGCCGCGGTCAACCAGCCCCCGGTAGAGGCGGCTGCTCCGACCACCGCCGCCCCCGTCGAACGGGAGCACACCCTGAAACCCTGAGAGAACCCCATCCAGGACCATCAGCGCGGGCAGGTCGGGGTGGCCGGCCGCAGGCACGTGGAAGGCCATCTGCAGGTACGCGGCGCCGCCGCCGGGCCGCCGGAGTACCACCCGCCGCTCGCCCTCCTGCTCAGGCTCGACCGATCGAACGCCGGGGATAGAGCCGCCGGCCGGGATGCCCCCAAATGCGTCATCGATGGCCGCCGCGATGTGGGACGTCTCCAAGTCCCCGATGGCGATCGCGACGGCGTTGGATGGATGGTAGTACGTGCGGTAGTGCTGTTCGAGGTCGTCCCGCGAGATCGCCCACAGGTCGCTCTTCCACCCGATGACGGGTTGCCGGTAGGGATGGGTCTTGAAGGCGAGCGCGTCCACCTCCTCGCGGAGATGGTAGACGGGGAAATTCTCCTGCCCCTCGCGCTCGGAGATGATCACCGTCCGCTCGCTGGCCACCACCTCAGGCTCGAACCGGGTGTTGATCATCCGGTCGGCCTCCAGGCGAATCGCCACCTCAAGATGCTCGGCCGGCAGGATCTCGAAGTAGGCCGTGTAGTCCTTCCACGTGAACGCGTTCCACCGGCCGCCGAGCCGCTCGACCAGGCGCGTCAGCGCGCCGGCGGGGTGGGTCGGCGTGCCTTTGAACAGCATGTGTTCCACCCAGTGGGAGACGCCCGTCCGGCCCGGCGGCTCGTTGCGGCTCCCGACCCGGTACCACACCCAGAACGTGGCGACCGGCGCGCTATGAGATTCCTGGATGAGGACGGTCAGCCCATTGGGTAATGTCGATCTGTACACGTCCTCCATGCGATCACTCCCTGACACGCAAAGGCCCGAGGCAACGCGGGACCGCTGCGGCCCGGTTGAATTCGTGTCGGCGGCGAGCCGCACCTGCCGACGTCTCTGGCCGCCCGCCCCTGCCCTCCGCTCACGGAGATTCGGCCTCCACCAACGTCTTCAAAGGTTGGCCTCATCAACGTTCGCGTCGGTGAGGCCCGGGCGGCCTGGTACGCCATCCAGCCCGCCGCCAGGCGCACCGAGGAACCGCACCCGCGCGTCACGTATCCGGAGGGGGATGCTCACCATCTCACCGGCACAGATCAGCCGGTACCGCCGCGCGGTGATCCGGCCGCATCGCGTCCGGACCGCCCGAGCGGCCCTGCGCTTCATCGACGCCCTCGGTTTCTGTTATGCATTCACCAGCGGCCCGGGCCAACTGCCGGGCCTGTTCGACGTGCTGGCGACCAGCAGCATCGACCGCATGTGGTCGTGGGCCTGGCAGTGGAAAGAGGAACTGGCGACCGCCCGCCGCGTCCATTACGGGAAAGTCATCCGGCGCAAACCGTCCTATATCTCGCTAACGATGCTGCCGGCATTCTATGCCCTCTCCGGCAATGTCGGCGAGCCCGACGACTACCTGCAGGCCTACCGGGAAGGCCGTCTGAGCCTGCTGGCCAAGACCGTCTACGAGTTCATCCTGGCCCAGGGCCCGGTGTCCACCTGGACGCTCCGCCGGCAGTTCGTCCCCAGAGGTGAGAGCGGGACGCGCTTCCACCGCGCCCTGGACGATCTGCAGGAGCGGTTTCTGGTCGCCAAAGTGGCCGAGGAAGAAGAGTGGCGGAACGGCTTCATCTGGGACGCCTTCCACCGGTGGATGCCGGAGGTGGTGAAGGCGGCAGGCCGTCTGGCCTCCGAAGAAGCGGCGGCGCAGGTGCTCCTCCGATACGTGCGGATCGTGGGCGTCGCCGAGGCCTCTGACGTCGAAGCCACCTTCGGGTGGAACCCGCGGCTCGTCACCCGGGCGATCACACAATGCAGGCTCACGCAGGCACTCGTGGATGGCCGCCAGCGATGGACGATCCGCCGCCTCTGGAAGTGATCCCGTCTCCTACGACGACGGGGCCGGACGACCGGCTCTTCCCACGATGCTGTACAGCACGAACGCCGTCAGGAAGCTGGGGATCGACGCGCCCAGCCAGGGCATCGCGCCGCTGAGCGGGAACGGGAGCCCGACCGCGGCGAAGAGACCCCGCAGGGTGCCTGTCCAGCCGGGAATGCCGGTCGGCGCGATCCACTGGTACAGCACGAAGCCGACGAGCCAGACCACCACCGCACGCCAGTTCACGCCTTTGACCACGCCCCGGGGGCGATCCGCCGCGAGGTCCGCGGCATCGTAGCGCTGCCGGTGCACGACGAAGAAGTCGGCGGCGAGCACGCCGAACAGTGGCACGAAGAAGGCGCCGATCAGAAAGAGGAAGCTCTCGTATTGGGCCAGGGGAATCGAGGCGGCCAGCGCGGTGCAGACGGCCCCCACGCCAATGGCGAGCCGGCGCTGCCTGGCTCGCGGGGCCAGGTTCTGCAGCGAGACACTCGTCGAATAGATGTTGGCGAACGCCTCATCGGTCTCGTCCACCAGGAGGATGAGCAATGCCAGCCCACCCACCGGGAGAGCCAGGACGGCCTGGATCAGGTCCCTGGCCTGGAGCGTCAGCAGAAAGAGCACCCCCAGCGCATAGAACCAGACGTGCGCGAGCAGGTAGCCGACGCCGGTTCCCCAGAACGCGTCGCGCGGCCGGCCGGCAAAGCGCGTGTAGTCGGCGGCCAGCGGAATCCAGGAGATCGGCATGGCCACCACCAGGTCCACGCCCAGCCAGAACGACAGGCTGCCGTCGCCCGGCTTCCGCCAGAGCGCCGCCAGGTCGAAATGCGCAAGCACATACCAGGTCAGGTAGAGCGTGGACATCAGCACCAGCCAGACGGCGTACCGGCGGATCCACTGGCGCACGACGACCAGCGGGCCGCCGATCGCCATGACGGTGCAGATCACGCCAAAGACCACGACCCAGGCAGGATACGACGACCACCCCAGGGTGCGTTCGGTGATCTGGTGCGCCGCGGTGGCGATGATGATGAGTTCGAAGGCGCCCCATCCGATGTTCTGGAGGATATTCAGGAAGGTCGGCGCGTAGGACCCTCGCAGCCCCATGGAGGCGCGCAGCAGGACCATCCCCGGCAAGCCGGTCCTGCCTCCGATGTACCCGGCGAGGGCCAGCAGCAGGTTGCCCAGCAGCGCTCCCAGGACGGTGGCTGCCAGCGCCTCGCGCAGGCCGAGGCCCGGGACCAGCAGCGCCCCGGCCACCAGCACCAGCAGGCTGACGCCCAGGTTGAACCAGAGCGCGCCGACATCCCATCGCCCCAACTGCCGCAGCCCCGCCGGCACGGGCTGGATCCCCCACTCCGGCGGCTCGCGCCGGAGCCGCTGTCCGGTCGTCGTCGTCATGGTCATCGTCGCTCACCTCGGCGGTCGAGATCCTGCTCACGCCCTAGTCCTGCTCGCGCTCTTGAAGAAACGGCGCAACCGCCCGGTCCATCCTCGGACTGGCGGTTGCGGTCTGTGGCTTCCCACTTCCCCACGCCAGCATTATCTGGATCGGGTTCTACGGGGTCTGCGACGGCGCCGCACCCAGAGTCCCGCAAACTCGCGCCAGCGAATTCACGGGGCGGATCGGCAGATCGCACTCTCAGCCCGGTTCCCCGAGCTCCCCCAGAGGATCGCGTATCGGATTGTCAGGTACGAGTATAGCCGGATGGGAACCTGCGGGACAACCGCTCACCGATCAGGTGGCCACGCCGATCTCCCAGAAGGCGGCCTCGTAGCGCGCGACCCAGCAGAAGGCCTCCGCGGCGGCTTCCCGGACCGCGGCCCCGCCCTCGCCCAGGGCCTGCGTCACGGCGGCCTCCAGCCCCCGGACGTAGCCCTGGAAGGCCGGAACGGTCCAGTGCTCGACGAACTCGCGATAGGCCGGCGCGCCCGGCCGGGCGCCGGTCCAGGCATCGAGGTAGGCGCGCTCCAGGGCCCACAGCGCCGTGATCTGCGCCGCGTACGGTCCGGAAGTCAGGGCGTGCAGGAAGTCAGTGTAGGCACGGCAGGTCGGGTGCATGGGCGCGGACAGGGGAACGCCGCGGACCCGGGCTTTCTCCTCGAACCAGGCCAGTTCATCGACCAGAGCGCTGATCCCGCCGGCCAGAAGTGGAAAGTCGCGGCGGGGAGCGGCGGCCAGGATGCGCGCCTGGACACGCACCAGGGCCTCGACGAACAGGTAGTCCTGGGCCAGCCACCGGTCGAAGGCTGTCTCCGGAAGCGGGCCGTCGCGGATGCCGTCGAGGAACGGATGACGCGTCGCCGCCTCCCACAGGTCGGCTCCTCCGGGAAGAAGATCGGCGGCGGTCACGCCTCCTCCCTCCACGCCGCGTCGAAGAACCGCCACTCCAGCGTCATGGCCCAGCGATAGTGCGCCCGCAGCCGGGCCTCTTCGCCGCCGTAGCGGTCCAGGAGCCCTTCGAGCGTGAGCGCCAGCGACTCGAACTCGTCGCTGCTGTAGGTCTCGACCCACTCGCGGTAGGGGCTGTCGGGGTTCAGCCCCGGCCTCAGCGCCTGCCCCAGGTAGGCGTACAGGCGCATGCAGGGAGCCATCGCCGCCGCGATGTGCCCCACGGGCTCGACGGCCGTCACGGCCAGCAGGAAGTCGGTGTAGGCGCGTGTCGCCGCTGACGGCTGGGGGGTCAGGCCGATCCCCCACCGCTCGGCGTATCCCTGATGCAGTGTGAGTTCTTTGAGGACGCCATCCAGGAGCGTCATAAACGCGTAGAATCCGTCACGATCGGGACTCTTCGCCAGGGCGAGGGCATACGCGCGGGCAAAGGCCTCGAGGAAGAACGCGTCCTGTCCCACGTAATACGCGAAGCGGCTGCGCGCCAGCGCCCCCGAGGCGATGCCCTGGACGAACGGATGCTCCAGGCTCCGCCGCGCGAGGTCCTGGTTCTCTTCCCACAGGCGTCTTGCGTTCACGTCGGTCTACGCCGCCGAGAGCCCGCCGTCCACCAGCAGCGCCACCCCGCTGATCCAGGTGGCGGCGTCGGACGCCAGAAACAGGATGGCCCGGGCGACATCCTCGGGGGTGCCCAGGCACCGCAGCGGGAAGCGCGCGACGAGCTCCGCCCGCTGTTCGGGCGACCAGGAGTCCCAGAGGTCCCGGTTCAGATCGGTCACGACGAAGCTCGGGCACACGGCGTTGGCCCGCACGCCGTCGGGCCCATAGCGGACGGCAAGGGCCTGCGTCAGGGCGATCATGCCCGCCTTGCTGGCATTGTACGCGGGAGTCGTCCCCAGCCGGGACCGGAACGCCAGCGCGGAGGAGACGTTGACGATGGCCCCTCGGGACGCGATGAGCAGGGGGAGGGCGTGCTTGCAGCACAGGAACGCCCCCCGGAGGTTGATCGCCATCACGTCGTCCCACCCGGCCGCATCCTCGTCTGCGACCGGCCGCCGGCGGATCACCCCGGCGTTGTTGACCAGTACATCCAGCCGGCCGAACCGCTCGCCGACCGCGCCGACCAGACGCCGGACGTCGGCATCGTGGGACACGTCGGCCGGGACGAAGAGCACATCCGGCCCCAGCCCGGCGGCCGCCTCGCGCCCCTGCTCCACCCGCCGGCCCGCGATCGCCACCTGCGCGCCGAGTGCGCGCGCCAGCGCCGCCGCCGCCAGGCCGATGCCGGCCGTGCCGCCCGTGATGAGGACCACCTTGCCGTCGTACCGGATCATCGGCTCACGCTCCCTCACCAGGTAGGAGGCCGCCGCCGAACACCGCGAAGAGCCTCCAGGGGATCCCTATGGCCGCCCGCACCATCCTGCACGTCGACATGGACGCCTTCTTCGCGGCGATCGAGCAGCAGCGCCGGCCCGAACTGCGGGGACGCCCGGTCGTCGTGGGCGGCGACGGCGACCCGCGCAAGCGGGGCGTGGTCTCCACGGCCTCCTACGAAGCCCGCGCGTTCGGGATCCATTCGGCGATGCCGCTGCGCACCGCGTACAAGCGATGCCCTCATGCCGTCTTCCTTCCTGTGGACGGTGAAGCCTACCGGGAGGTTTCCCAGCGGGTCTACGCGATCCTCCGTGAGACCGGTGCGCGGATCGAGCCTGCCGGGATTGACGAGGCCTTCCTCGACGTCAGCGGCGTACCCGAGCCCGCCGAGGCCCTTGCCCGGAGGATCAAGCAGCGGATCGCCGGGGAACTCCACCTGACGGCCTCGATCGGCATCGGGCCCAACAAATTGCTCGCCAAGATCGCCTCAGGGCTCAACAAACCCGACGGCCTGACGGTCATCCGGGAGGATGAAGTGGCCGCGCGCCTGGCGCCGCTGCCGGCCACGGTGCTCTGGGGCGTGGGCCCCAAGACGGCGGCGGCGCTGCTGGAACGGTTTGGCGTACACACGGTGGGTGACCTGGCCGCGCTCTCCCTGGAGCAACTGCAGGAAGCCTTCGGCCCGCACCACGGCGAGCATTTGTACCACACGGCCCGCGGCATCGACGACAGTCCGCTGGTCACGGAATGGGAGCCGAAGTCCCTCAGCCGCGAGCGTACGTTCCAGGTCGACCTGCGCCGGCCGGAGGGCATGCGACAGATGATCGCGCGGCTGGCCCGCGAGGTCGCAGACGATCTCCAGGAGGAAGGGTACCGCGCGGCCACCATCACCCTCAAGGTGCGGTTTGCCACGTTCCGGACCGTGACCCGCTCGCAGACGCTCCCGGAGCCGATCGGGGATGCGGAGAGGCTGGCGCGCACGGCGGTCGCACTGCTGGACCGCGTGACGCTGGACCGGCCGGTGCGCCTGCTCGGCGTGCGGGCGGCGAAGCTGTCGCCGATGGCCGCCCCCGACGCCCCTGAGGCGGAGGCCCAGACCGGCATGGGTGAGCTACTGGACGAAGGGCTCCGCTAGGTCCCCAGCGCCTTGACCGCGGCTTCCACCGCCGCGTAGTCCGGCTCTGTGCCCTGCGTGGGCGCCACCCACTTCCAGCGCACGACCCCCTGGCGGTCCAGCACGAAGACCGACCGCATCGCCACGCCCGGCAGCAGGCCGCCCCAGAAGTTAGGGTCCTGCACGTCGAACGCGCGGACCGCCTCGCGGTTGTAGTCGGAGAGCAACAGAAAATTCAGGCTATGCTGATCGGCAAAGACCTTCTGGACGAAGGGCGCGTCCACGCTGATGCCGACGACCTGCGCGTTGAGCGTGTTGAATTTCTCCAGCCCGTCGCGGAAGGCGCACATCTCCTTAGTGCATGTGGCGGTAAAGGTGCCCGGGAAGAAGAGCACCACGGTCGGCCGACCGCGGAGTTCGCTGAGTTTGACCGCCTTGCGTTCGTGACTGACGAGCGTGACATCCGGAGCCTGCTGTCCGACTTCCACAGGCACGGCTTCCACCTCCTGATCGAGTTCCCCGCCGATCTATCCCGCGTAGTGCATCTTCGTGCCGCGCAACGCCAGGGGTCCCCCTTCGCGGTGCACCCCCGCGTCCACCACCTCCGCGACGAAGATGAGGTGATCTCCGTGGTCGACTTTGGCCACCACCTTGCACTCGACGAACGCCAGCGCGTCCTTGAAAATCGGCGCTCCCGTGGTCTTCGTGTAGAATTCATAGCCCCCCAGCCGATTCCCTTCGTGGCGCGGGCGCTTGATGAACGTCTTCGCAAACTCCAGTTGATCGGCCGCCGGGACGTTCACGCTGAAGTCGCCGCTGGCCAGGACCATCTCGGTCGAGAGGGCGTCTTTCATCAGCGCCAGGGCTACCAGCGGCGGATCGAACGAGGCCTGAGTCAGCCAGTTGACCATCACGGCGTGCTTCTGGTCGCCGCGCCGGGTGCCGACGACGTACAGGCCGTATGTGACCAGCTCGAGGGCCTGCTTCCGGGCCTTGGGATCCATGGACATCCCTGACAACGGCCCGCCCATGGATGGGCATTCCCCTGCCGAGAAGCCCCGGGGCGATAGAAGGGTCCGGACCCGGGTTTGGAACGCGCAACCGGTTGACGCTCGATAGTCACAAGGACTACAATTTCCATGTGGGCTGAAGAACCACAGGAGCGTGAGCGTCGGTGAAGACACATCGGGCGGGAATACGAGAGGCGAAGGCGCAATTGAGCAGGCTGCTTCGGGAGGTGCAGCGCGGCCACGAATGGGTCATCACAGACCGGGGCAGGCCCATCGCACGGCTGGTGCCCGCGTCAGAGGAGACCCTGCCGCTGGAGGAACGGATCCGTCGGCTTATCGATGCGGGACTGGTGGAACCGCCGCCTCGTGACGCGCGTGACCTGCCTCCTCCGCTCCCCTTGAGGGCCAACCTTGCGCAGAGGTGGCTCCAGGAGGACCGCAACTCGTGACGTCCAACCAGGCTCTGGTGGCGTACTGGGACAGTTCCGCCGTTCTGTCGGCGCTGTTTCGGGACCGTCATAGCAAAAACGCCACGGCCTGGGCCCGCCGTCCGGGTGTGCACCTTATCTCGACCCTCGCCTGGGCCGAGGTCCACGCGGTGATCTCACGCATCGAGCGCGAACAGGCACTCGCGCAGGTCCTGGTCGACGCCGCGCGCGAGGCTCTTGACCGAGGGCCGTGGCACCGCACAAACGTCTCGCCTGAATGGGACCTTGTGCGGGACCTGTCGGCTAGGTGGCCCCTGCGCGGCGCAGACCTGTGGCACCTCGCCGCTGCCAGGAGCCTCAAAACAGAGCTCCCAGAACTCAGACTCCTCTCCTTCGACGACCGCCTCGCGGGCGCGGCACGCGCAGAAGGCCTCGGCTGACTCCGAGCCGAAGCAACATCGCAATGCCCGCTGTATCCGCCACTGTGCGCGTCATGGTGCTCCGCGGGTCCGACGTCATCGCGGACCCGCCGGAGCCGCTGGAAGCCCTCAAGGGACGCGACGGCCAGGTGCTGTGGGTCGATGTCCCGCGCCCCGTCCAGGAGACCATGGCCCAGCTGAGCCAGATCTTCGGTCTGCACCCATTGGCGGTGGAGGACGCCCTCAAGCGGCGGCAGCGGCCGAAGGCCGAGGAGTACGATCACGTCCTCTTCATCACCATCCATGCCGCCCGGTCCCGGAGCGGCCACGGTCACCGGGTCGTGCTGGACGAGATCGACCTCTTCTTCGGACAGGGCTACCTCATCACCGTCCATGCGGGGGAGGGGCCCGTGCTGGAAGAGGCGCGTCGCCGGCTGGTGCAGGCGCCGCCGGACCTGCGCATCGCGGACGGGTACCTGCTCTACATCATCCTCGACACGGTCGTCGACTCGTACTTCCCGGTCCTCGATGCCCTCGACGAGTACGTGGAGAAACTGGAAGATACGTTGTTCAAGAAACCCACCTCGCGCACATTGGACCGGCTCTTCGAAGCGAAGCGTGCCCTGCTGCACCTCCGGCGGGTGGCCGCCCCGACGCGCGACATGATGACCCTGCTGCTGCGCCACGAGACCCGGCTGATCGCCGCCCCGCTGCGGGCCTACTTCCGTGACGTGTACGACCACCTGCTGCGCATCACCGAGCAGATCGACACGCACCGCGACCTGCTGGCCGGCGCGCTGGATATCTACC
>JACQHU010000054.1 GCA_016198805.1 Armatimonadota bacterium | reverse complement strand
GGCCGCGACCACCGTCTCGAGCCGGAACGGGATCTCCGGGATCAGGACCGAGTTCGCCCCGCCGGCGATTCCGGATTCCAGCGCGATCCACCCGGCGTTGCGGCCCATCGTCTCCACCACCATGATCCGGTGGTGGCTCTCGGCCGTCGAGTGCAGTTTGTCGATCGCCTCCGTGGCGGTCTCGCGCGCGGTATCGAACCCGAACGTGACGTCGGTCGCGGCGATGTCGTTATCGATGGTCTTGGGAATGCCGACGACTTGCGCTCCCATCTGGTGAAGGGCGTGCGCGATCCGCAGCGTGCCGTCGCCACCGATCACGATCAGCGCATCCAGCCGCTGCGCCTCCAGCCGCTGCAGCACCGTGCGCGAGGCGTCGACGATCTCGGTGCGCCCGTCCCGCACCACCGGCCAGGCGAACGGGTTCCCGCGGTTCGTGGTCCCCAAAATCGTCCCGCCCTGGGTGAGGATGCCGCGGACATCTTCGATGCCCAGCGGCCGGTGACGCTCGTGGAGCAGGCCGTCGAACCCGTCCAGGATGCCGACGACCTGCCAACCGTGCCCGCGCACAGCCGAGAGGACGACCGCCCGGATCACGGCGTTGAGGCCCGGGCAATCGCCGCCGCCCGTGAGGATGCCGATCCGACGCTGCGCGCTCATGGGCCCAGACTTCGATCGAGGCGCGGGCTCATGGAAAGGTCAGGCTGCGCCCCGAGCGCCGGCTCATCACCTTGCCCAGCCGCCGATCAGTCGGCCCTGGGCGCGGCGGCGCGGACGGCCTCGGACACGTGGGGCGCAAACTCGGCGAACGCCTGGGCGAACATCCGGGCCAGATGCTTCGCCTTCGCGTTGTAGGCCGCCGGATCGCGCCACGTCGCCCGGGGACGCAGGATCTCGGACGGCACGCCGGGCACGTGCGAGGGGACATGCACGCCGAAGACCGGGTCGGGTGTCGACGGAATTCCCTCGAGTTCGCCGGACAGCGCCGCGCGCACCATCCGCCGCGTGTGCGCCAGCTTGATCCGTTCGCCGCCTTCACCCTGCCCGCCGCCGCTCCAGCCGGTGTTGATCAGCCATACCGCCGCCTGATGCCTGGCGATTCGCTCGCCCAGCATTCTGGCGTAGACGCTAGGCCGCTGCGCCATAAACGGCGCGCCGAAGCAGGCGCTGAAGGTGGCCTTCGGCTCCGTGACGCCCTTCTCGGTGCCGGCGACGATGGCCGTGTAGCCGGCCAGAAAATGGTACATCGCCTGGTCCGGGGTCAAGGGCGCAATGGGCGGCATGGCACCGAAGGCGTCACAGGTCAGGAAGACGACCGCGCGCGGATGGCCGGCCGCCCCGCTGCGCCAGATGTTGGGCACGAAGGTGATGGGATACGCGGCGCGCGTGTTCTCGGTGAGGGAGTCGTCGTCGAGATCGAGCCGGCGGGTGATCGGGTCCATCACGACATTCTCCAGGACGGTCCCAAACATCCGGGTCGTCCCGTAGATCTGCGGCTCGTGCTCGGCTGACAGCCGGATCGTCTTGGCGTAGCACCCACCCTCGAAGTTGAAGATGCCGTCGTCCGACCAGCCGTGCTCGTCGTCGCCGATCAAGGCCCGCTCGGGATCCACCGAGAGGGTCGTCTTGCCGGTGCCGGAGAGGCCGAAGAACAGCGCGACATGACCCGAGGGGCCGATGTTGGCCGAACAGTGCATCGACAGAATCCCCTGCAGCGGATACAGGTAGTTCAGGAGCGTGAAGATCGACTTCTTGATCTCGCCGGCGTAGGTCGTCCCCCCGATCAGCACCAGTTTCCTACCGAGGTTCATGAGGATAAAGACTTCACTCCGGGTGCCCTCCTCCGCGGGGTTGGCCAGGAAGCCGGGCGCGTTGATGACCGTGAACTCGGGCGTGTGGGCGGCCAGCTCCTCGTCGCCGGGGACGATGAACATCGTCCGCGCGAACAGGCTGTGCCAGGCGTACTCGGTGATGACCCGGACGTGCCGGCGGTGGCGGGGATGGGCGCCGACGAAGACGTCCTGGACGAACAGTTCCTTGCCGCGGAGGTAGGCCAGCATCCGGCGGTGCAGACGGTCGAAGGCGTCAGGGTCGATAGGCTTATTGTGCTTTCCCCACCAGATCCACTCGTCGCTGGAGGGCTCGCGGACGATGAACTTGTCCTGCGGCGAGCGGCCGGTATGCGGCACGGTGACCACGACCAGGGGGCCGCCTTCCGCGATCAAGCCTTCCCGCCGCCGCACGGCGTGCTCGTACAGCGCCGGAGCCGAGAGGTTCCAGCCGACCATCTCCGGGTGAATCCCGTGGATCTCCAGCCCGTGGCGGCTCCGGACGCCCTCCTCAATGACCACTCCGTCCACCTCCATGCCGGGGTTTTCCCCCGGTCACCCCTCTTCGCCCCCCGGCCGCCGGGCTCCCCCCCGGCCCGCCTCCCGCTAGCCGGCCGCCACCTTCTGCCGGCACCAGGCGTAGAGGGCGTCGTAGACGCGGAACTCCTCGGCCAGGATCCGGTGGTCGTCGTTCGGGTACAGCAGGCTGAACCCGAAGGCCACCGCCTTCAACCCGGCGGCTTCCGGGACGATGTCGATGTCCTTCGTGTCCGCGCCGTGGACGACCTTCGCCAGGTAGTCCAGGGCCGGATCCTTCAGGCCGTACTTCAGGACGATCGATTCGAACGAGCAGCGCCCCTCCGTATGGCCGAGTTCGACCCCGTCGACGTCATAGGGGATCGCCCCGGTCTGCCGCGCCACCTCCAGCACGCGGTCGGCCGGCACGAAGAGAAACTCGGCGTCGGGGTCAATGAAGTGCCTGATGAGCCAGGGACAGGCGACGCGGTCCACCTTGACGCGCTCACGGGTGACCCACTTCATCGGGGATCCCTCCTGAGGAAAGGCGAACATCCTCCGGGCCAGGCGTCGGACCAGACGGCCCGCCAGGGCGGGCCGGGCACCTGACCAGACGACCCTGCCAGGGCGGGCCGGGGCGGCCGCCGAAGCCCTCCGTGTGCTGACTTCGGTACGGGCCCTCGGCGCTCCCTCCTGGGTCTCGCCGGACGGCCAGCTGATCCTCGGGGCGCGGGCGGTCCGCACCTTTGCCTACGGGTTCCAGTCCGTCTTGCTGGGGGTGTACCTGAAGCAGGCCGGGTTCACGCCGGGCCAGGTGGGGCTGGTCCTGACCGCCACCCTGCTGGGCTCGGCGGCGCTGACGGCCCTCTTTACAGCCACCGCCGACCGGTACGGCCGCCGGCGGATGCTGCAACTATCGGCCCTCTTCATGGCCGGCAGCGGCGCGGCCTTCGCCTTCACCACGGCCTACCCCATCCTCATCCTGGCGTCGCTGACGGGGACGGTGGGGGCGACCTCCGGCGAGGTGGGGCCCTTCCTGTCGCTGGAGCAGGCGATCCTGCCGCAGACCTGCCCGGCGGAGCGGCGGACCCGGCTGTTCTCGTACTATAACCTGCTGGGCGCGCTGGCCGGCTCCCTGGGCGCGCTGTTCGCGGGGACGCCGGCTCTTCTCCAGCGCGGGCTGGGCCTGGACGCGCCAACGGCATTCAAGACGATGTTCCTGACCTATGGGGCCATGGCCCTCGTCGCCCTCTGGCTTTTTGCGCGGCTCAGCCCTGGCGTCGAGGCCGCGGCCGACCCGGGCGTCCGCACCGGCCTGCGCCGGTCCCGCGGAATTATCCTCAAACTCTCAGGCCTGTTCGCCATCGACCATCTGGCCGGCGGCCTGGTGATCCAGAGCCTGATCGCTTTCTACTTTCACCTGCGATGGGGCGTGGGCCCTGAGGTCCTGGGCCCGATCTTCCTGGGGGTCGGCCTCCTGCAGGCGGCTTCGTTCTACGCCGCCGGCCGACTGGCCGAGCGGATCGGCCTGATCAATACTATGGTCTTCTCGCACCTGCCGTCGAACATACTGCTGATGGCGATTCCGCTGGCGTCGTCATTGCCCTGGGCCATCGCCCTGCTCCTGGCGCGACACGCCCTCTCCCAGATGGATGTCCCCACACGGCAGTCGTACGTGGTGGCGGTGGTCGACCCGGAGGAACGGATCGCCGCCACGGGCGTGACCAATATCGTGCGGACTGTTTCACAGGCCATCACGCCGGTGATCTCCGGGGTGGCCATGCAGGTCGTCGGGCTGGGGGTCCCGTTTCTGGTGGGCGGGGGGATGAAAATCGTGTACGATCTGTTGTTGCTCGCGATGTTCCGCAGCGTCCGGCCGCCGGAAGAGCGGCGATGACCGCCGCCGCACGCCCAGGGAGCGCCGCCTGCCTGTGAAGATCGTCACCCTTCTGCCCAGCGCCACCGAGATCGTCTGCGCACTCGGTCTGGCCGACGCCCTGGTGGGCGTCTCGCATGACTGTGACTACCCGCCGGAGATTCTCGACCGGCAAGTGCTGAGTGAGACCATCGTCACCGGCCAGATGCCCAGTGGGGAGATTGACAGCACCATCCGCCAGCAGGTTCACACGGGGAAGAGCGTCTACCACCTGGACGCGGTGGCCCTGGCGGCACTGGCGCCCGATCTGATCCTTACCCAGGAACTCTGTCGGGTGTGCGCGCCGTCGTTTGGGGAGGTGCGGCAGGCCGCACGGGTGCTGGAAGGGCGGACGAAGATCGTCTCCCTCGAGCCGCACAGCCTGGGGGATATCCTGGAGACGATCCTGGAGGTCGGCCGTCTGACTGGGGCCGAGGCTGCCGCTGAGATCCTGGTGGCCGGACTCCGGGCGCGGATCGAACGCGTGCGCGCGCTTCCTGCACCATGGCCCAGGCCGCGAGTGGCCTGCGTTGAGTGGCTGGACCCGATCTTCGTCGCCGGGCACTGGGTGCCGCAGATGGTCGACCTGGCGGGCGGGGTCGACGGGCTCGGCCGTCAGGGCAAGGATTCGTACGTGATCGAGTGGGACACCCTGCGCGCCTACGCGCCGGAGGCCGTCGTCGTCATGCCGTGCGGCTTCGACATTGCGCGCACCCGAGCTGAGATCTACCTGCTCACCGCGCGCCCCGGCTGGCAGGACCTGCCGGCGGTGCGGGCCGGGCGGGTATTCCTCACCGACGCCAGCGCGTACTTCAACCGGCCGGGCCCCCGCATCGTCCGGGGCCTGGAGATCCTGGCCCAGCTGGTCCGCGCAGGCCCAGGGCCCCTCGACGTCGAGGGCGCCGAGCGCCCGTGAAGACCTCCTACCACACGCACAACCGGTTCTGCGACGGCCGCGGGGAGATCGCCGACTACGTCGAGGTAGCACTGAACGCCGGCCTGGAGGCAATGGGCGTCTCCAGCCACTCGCCGCTGAACTTCCCCGACGAGGCAGCCATGCGCGCCGAGCGCCTGCCGGCGTACTGTGCGGAAATCGCACACCTCGAGGAGGCGTACCGGAGGCGACTGCGCATCCACCTCAGCCTGGAGTTCGACTACATTCCCGAGCGCCACGAGGAACTGTGGTCGATCGTCGCCTCCTTCCCCTTCGATTACCTGATCGGCTCCGTCCATTTTATCGGCGAAGACGAGCGCGGTTTGCCGTGGGCCTTCGACCTCACCCGGCGCCGCTTCGAGAACGGGCTGCGCCGGTACTTCGCAAGCGACATCCGGCAGTTGGTGGGCGCGTACTACGAGCGCATTCGCAGCATGGCCGCCTGGGGACGCCCGGCGATCGTCGGACACATCGACAGGGTCAAGAAGTGGAACAAAGACCAGCGCTACTTCCGAGAGGATGAATCCTGGTACCGGCGGGAGGTCGAGGCGGCGCTGCAGGCCTGCGCCCGTGCCGGGCTCATCGTGGAGTTGAACACGATCGGCTGGCGGAACGCCGTCCGCAGTCCCTATCCCAGCCCGTGGATCCTGCGGCGCTGCCTGGAACTGGGCATCCCGCTGGTGGTCACCACCGACGCGCATGCCCCCGTACGCGTCACCGATTTCCATGCGGAGGCCGAGGCGCTGCTGCGCGAGGTCGCCTGCACCTCACTTGCTGTACTGCGCGACGACGGCTGGCGCGTGGAACGTTCTTGAACCATGAGGATGAACGCACGACGCCGGCTATGGCCGACGATGCTGGCAGCAGTGGTCTGGTTGGCCGCGTCCTGCGGCCCGCGCGCCGCTGACGTGGCCGGCGTGTGGGAAGGCACCTGGACCAGCGCGGACCGTCAGTCCACGGGCACCTTCCGGGTGGATGTTCAGCAGCGGGGAAAGACGATCGGCGGGAGTATCTCGCTGAGCCTGGACTGGCTCCCCTATGCGCAGATCAATGGGGTCGTCGAAGGCCAGCGGGTGCGCTGGGGCGTCCTGCGGGAGAAGCTGGTGGTCCTCACCTTTGACGGACACGTGAATCAGGAGATGGCCCAGGGAACGTACGCCTTCGGCTCGGCGTCTGAAGGTACCTGGACCGCGCGTCGCGTGCGGCGCTGACCGCCGTCCTGGTCGCCGCCCCACAACCCGCTAGACGCGTTCCAGACGCCTCGCGGCCGGGACCACGAGGTTCTCCAGCCAGTTCCGCAGTTCACATGTCCGGATCTGCTCGTCCAGCAGGTCGTCGTCGATAGCCAGGTCCCACCGGAGATCCTTCCGCGACGGATCGCGCGCCAGCGCCTCCAGGCGCGCGACCCTCTCCTCTACTACCTTCGAGTCGGCGAAGAAGCCTTCCTTGATCAGGTTCTCGCCGCGGGCCACGATGAGGCGGGCCATTTCGGACAGCTCGTACTCGGGATGGTACTGCGTCGCCCAGTAGACCCCGTTGGCGTGCCGGACCTCCAGGCCTTGCACCGGGGTGTGCGCGTTGGTCGCGAGCAGCGTGGCGCCGTCCGGTAACCGGGTCACTTCGTCCAGGTGCGAGATGAACCCATCGAACACGTCCGGCTTGCCCTCGTACATGGGATGCCCCCGGCCCTCCTGCGTGAGATGGATCTTGCGGGCGATCATCATCTCGCGCCCGCGGGGGTTCTTGCGCACCTCGCCACCGGCCGCCGCGGCTGCCAGCTGGATACCCCAGCAGCTCCCCCACTGCGGCCGGCCCACCGTGAAGATCCTCCGGCAGAAGTCGATCTGCCTGGTCACCCGGGGATCGTCCTCGTAGATCGTCAGGTTCGAGCCGGTCCAGAGGAAGCCGTCGTACCGCTCGATCCACGCCTGGTCGGGCAGCGGCACGTCCAGATCAGCCAGGAAGAGGGCGTCGAGGTGCGCGTCCGGCGCGAGCACCCTGAACACGCGGATGTAGAGCTCATCGGCGCTGCAGTGGCCGGCGCGGGCGAGCACCTCCCGGTTCCTGGCCGGATAGCCATTGATCACGCACAGCCGGATGGCCATCTTCGCCTCCTCATAGCCTTCCTGCCGCCCCTGTTGAGCCTCACCTCAGAGGCCCGCAGGGAAAGGCCCGCAGATGGTTCGGCGCGGGGCAGGCAAATCCTTTGATCCGCCTCGATCTCGACCAGCAGCTCCGGCGAGGATCAGCATTTGCCCGGAGCGCATCACCCTGCCGCCTCCGGGGCAGGCTCGCGGGTCAGCGTCCGCACGGGTGACCGGAGCACCCAGAGGAATGCCAGCAGCCCTCCCGCCGCGGCCAGCGCAATGGCCGGGCGCAACCCTAACACCTGGCCGAGCCCGCCGCCGACCAGTCCTCCCAGCGGCATCGTTCCCCAGACGATGAACCGCATGGTGGCGTTCATGCGGCCCTGCAGGCGCAGGGGCACGATCGCCTGCCGAAGGCTGACCTGATTGATATTGTAGACCGGCACCATCATGGTCACCAATAGCCCGCCGATGAGGGCAAAGCCGAGATTGGCGGCGCGCTGACGCAAGCGGCGAATGACGCGCAGGCGGTGCTGGGCGTCGTACGCGGCGGCCCCCGGATCCTGGTACAGCAGACCATCCTTGAGCGTGCGGTAGACGAGGATCGCGAGCTTGCGGGCGGTCGCGGTGATCGCTTTGGCCTTGCCCACCCGGTAGGCCTAGCGTCGATAGAAGGCGCCGAGCGCGGTCTCGGTGCGTCCGAGGCTCATGGCCGCCATGCGCAGGATCGCCGCGGCGCGATTGGCGGAGGGCTGAGTCTTGGAGCTGAGGAGTCGGCCTCCGGAGATTTTGTTGTGGGGCGCCAGGGTCAGCCAGGACGTGAAGTGCTTCTCGGTGGGCCAGCGGCTCATGTCGGTGCCAATCTCGGCGAGCAGACGCAGGGCGCTGTAGGGGCCGATGGCGTCGAGCTGGGTGAGATCGACGCCGGTCAGGCGGTGGAGCGGGGTGCGAATCTCGAAGCGCGGCTCATTGTCGCGAGGCTTCTTCCTCGTCCGCGGGGTGGGCAACGGGACGGCGGGCGCGGGCGCCTGGGCGGCCAGCGTGTGGATGTGGGCCTCGATCGCCGCATCGCACGCGGTCAACTGGCGCTGATACGCGTCGAAGAGCTCGAGGTTTTGTTGCAGCACGAAGACGTGCTCGGGGCGGTAATGCCCGGTGAGCGCCGCCGTGATCTCCGCCTCCGAGGCCTGACAACGGTAGTCCCGATGCTTCGCGAGGGCATGGGCGTCGGTATGCCCCGCGATGATGTCTCGGAGCATGCGAAGCCCGGTGACGCCGGTGATGTCGCTGATCACGATGGGGAGCTGGAGGTTCATCTGGACCAGCGCCTTCTGCATGCGCTGGACGTGGGTGGCGGCGCTCTGCACCAGCGTCTCGCGGTGGCGCAGATAGGCGCGCAGGGCCGCGATGGCGGCGGTCGGTCGGAAGCTGCCGCGCAGCAACCCGACGCTATGCAACTCCTGGAGCCACTGGCAGTCCACGACATCGGTCTTGCGGCCAGGGACGTTCTTGACGTGACGAGCGTTGACGAGGGCCACGTCGAAGCCCCGCGCCTCGAGGATCTCGTAGAGGGGGATCCAGTAGACCCCGGTGGATTCCATCGCCACGGTGGTGACGCCGCAGGCCGTGAGCCAGTCGGCGAGGCGGTAGAGATCCATCGTGAAGGTCTTGAACGAGCGCACCGGGGCCGCGTCACGGTCGGGGGGGACGGCGACGTAATGCGCGTCGGAACCGCAATCGACGCCCGCGGCATTCGGGTTCGTGCGCTCCAGGAGTGAGGGGCCAGACGCCTGCTTCTTCCGGTGAGGACGCCGATTGTGCATCATCAGATGCTCCTCCTTACTGAGTGATTGACGGAGCATCCGGGGACAGGGAGGCGGCAGAGAGGCATTCTCCTAAACGGGATCACGCGCGGAGACGCGTGTCACCACTGTTGTCGCCGTAGCATCCCATGGGCCACGCTATGACAACGGGCTCACCAGCACCATTGAAGGTTCGGCCACGGTTCCCGGATGCCCGTATCATTGTACGCAGCGCGCTTCGCCGAGCCACCCAGTTTCTGAACCGAAGTCTCGTGATTCCATCACGTACACCGCTATGAAGCGGCTGGCCGAGTCAAGTCATGGTGGTGTCTTTCGCTGTGCTTCGTCTCCGTTGTGTGGTGCCGGGGCGTCTCCGGTC
>JACQHU010000057.1 GCA_016198805.1 Armatimonadota bacterium | reverse complement strand
CCGCGCAGCGGGTTGGCCGCGGCGGCGACCTCGCCCAGGCTGGACGACCGCGACGGCGACCCTTTAACGAACACCCGGCCGCCCGCGAGGTCCAGGTCATCGGGGCGCGCCTCGAGCAGCGTGGCGGCGACGGTCAGCGCTTTCTGGCGCACGGCCTGCGCGGCCAATGCGACGGCGTTCCCGGCGACGACAGCCGCGCGGCTGGCGAACGTCCCGGTGCCCCAACTGAACGCGCCGGTGTCGCCGGTGGTCACGGCCACGTCGCGCACATCCACGCCCAGCGCGTCGGCGACGATCTGCGCGAAGGCCGTGTGGTGCCCCTGGCCCTGCGTGCCCACGCTGGTCGCCGCGATGACCTTGCCGGTGGGTTCGACGGTGACCCGGCAGCCCTCGTAGGGCCCGATGCCGGTGCCCTCCACGTAGAGCGCCAGGCCCAGCCCCAGCGCCCGTCCCTCCCGCTGCGCCTGGGCCTTGCGCGCTGGCCAGCCAGCGTAGTCGATCATGCCCAGCGCTTTCCCCAACACCGCCGGGTAGTTGCCGCTGTCGTAGATCAGCGGCGCGTTGTCCTGGTAGATCAGGCCGGTGTCGTAGGGGAACTCGTGGGGCTGGATCAGGTTGCGCCGGCGCACCTCCGCCCGGTCGAGGCCGAGTTCGCGCGCGACGCGGTCCATCAGGCGCTCCATGACGAAGACGCCGTGCGGCCGGCCCGCGCCGCGGTAGGGGCTCACCTGGGTCTTGTTGGTGAAGACGGCCCTGAACCCGGCATGGTAGTTGGGGATCTTGTAGGGGCCCACCAGCGTGGTGCTGGCCACGATCGGCACGATGAGCCCGTAGGCGATGTACGCGCCGGCATCGTGGAGGAAGTCGACCCGCACGCCCAGGATGCGTCCTTCGCCGTCGACGGCGATCTGCGCGTCGTAGATCTGCATCCGCTCCTGGTTCGTGGCCACGAAGTGCTCGCGGCGGTCCTCGATCCACTTCACCGGCCGGCCCAGGACCCGGGCGGCGTGCGGGATCATGATCTCTTCCGGATAGCACATCATGATCTTGGGGCCGAAGCCGCCGCCGATGTCCGGGGCGATGACCCGCACGTTGTTCTGCGGCAGGGCGAAGAGCAGGCTGAGGAAGTTCCGGATGCGGATCGGCGCCTGCGTCGAGTCCCACACGGTCAGCTGCTGCGTGCGCCCATCCCACTGCGCCACGATCCCGCGGGTCTCGATGGGCGACGAGGCGCCGCGGTCGATCACGAACCGCTCGCGGAAGACGCGCGCCGCGCGGGCAAAGGCTTCCTCCACGTTGCCCACCCGCTGCGTGTAGTGGGCGGCGATGTTGGTGTCGAGGTCCTCGTGGACCGTCGGGCTGCCCGGCCTGGCCGCGTCCTCCAGGTCCACCACCGCAGGCAGCGGCTCAAACTCGACCTCGATCAGGTCCACCGCGTCTTCGGCGACGTAGCGGCTTTCGGCGACGACCATCACGATGGGCTCACCCACGTGCCGGACCACCGCTCCGGCCAGCGCTACCTGGGTCTTGTGGTGGACCAGCGTGGGGTGGGGGATCAACCGCGGCAGCGGCCCCCGGATCCCCTCGGGCAGGTCGGCGGCGACAAAGACCGCCAGGACCCCCGGGAGGGCCTTCGCCTTCGAGATGTCGAGGCGCAGGATGCGCGCATGGGCGTGGGGGCTGCGGGCAAAGGCGGCATGGAGCAGCCCGAGGAGCTGGATATCATCGACAAACATGCCCTGTCCGGCCAGCAGGCGCGGGTCTTCGTTGCGCGTGACCCGCTCTCCGAACCACCGCGTCGCCATCCCGGCCCTCCAAAATCGACACCGGCGATGACCGGCGCCGCCCCCGGCACCGCCGATGGAGAGGTAACACTTTCGCGGCGCCGGAAGGGCGCTCCTGCCCTAGAGGGCCGACACCCCGCGCCACCGAAGTCAGCCATGCGGAGAGGAGGGGCGGCTGTGTCGCGCGTCGTGTCGTTCCTGTTTGGACGGGGCAAGGAGGCGGAAGTCCGGGCCTTGCTGCTCCAGCACCTGGACAAGGTCGGCGAGTGCGTGGCGCGGACGCGCGGGGTCCTGGAGGACTACCTGGCTGGCCGCCTCGAGCAGGCCAAGGCCGGCGCGCTGGAAGTGGATCACCTGGAGACCCAGGCCGACGAACTGCGCCGGTCGGTGATCGATCTGCTCTATCGAGGCGCGCTGCTGCCCATCGCCCGCCCGGATATCCACGAGTACATTGAGCGCATGGACATGATCGCCGACACCGCGGAGATCACCTGTGATTTCCTGCTGGGGCAACGCCCGGAGATCCCCGGCGACTATGCCGAGACCCTCCTGCACATCGACACGTTGACGATGGAGGCCTTCGCCGCGCTGCACGACGCGGTGACGAACTACTTCTCGATTGGCGACGAAGGCCTGATCCGCGAGCGCCTGACCAAGGTAGGCATCACCGAGTCGACCATCGACGACATCGAGTGGAAGCTCACGCGCCAGATCTTCACCTCGGCGCTGCCGCTGGCCGCCAAGATCCACCTCAACCAGTTCATCGAGAACCTGACCGAGATCTCCGACCAGATGGAGGACACGGGCGACCGTCTCGAAGTCCTGCTCATCGGTCTCAGGTTCTAGGTATGCTCGTTCTCCTGCCAGCCCTCTACCTCGGCTGGGGGATCGGGGCCCACGACGCGGCCAATACCTTTGGCCCGCAGATCGGCGCCGGCGTCATCGCCTGGCGGCGAGCCCTGGTGCTGGCCGCGACCTTCGCCATCGTCGGGGCCGTCGCGGAAGGCGAGAAGGTCTTTCCCACCCTGGGCGGGCTCACCCGTCTGGATCTCACGACCAGCGTCGTGGCGACGCTGACGGCGGGTCTCACGGTGCATGTCATGACGCGGTTCGGGCTCCCGATGTCAACGTCGCACACCATCGTCGGCGCGCTAGTCGCCATCGGCGTGTTCGAACGAACGGGCTTCGACAGCCGCATCGTCCTCAAGGTGGCCGCCTCCATGGTCACCGCCCCCGTCGGCGCCGGCATGATCGCCTACCTGCTCTATCACCTAGCGGGGTGGGTTGCATCAGGACGCCTCGGCGGCGCGCTGCTCTTCCAGCGGGTCGTACGGTACGCGGCCGTGGGGGTCGGCTGCTATGCGGCCTATGCGCTGGGCTCCAACCACGTCGGCAACGCCATGGCGCCAGTCGTCGCCGTCGGCGTCCTCAGTCCCGTCGCTGGGGCGGCCCTAGGCGGCCTGGCCATCGCCGTCGGCGTGCTCACCTACAGCCGCAATCTCATCGTGCTGGTGGGCCGTGATATCACCGCCCTCGACCCGATCT